>WJJN01000460.1 GCA_014729735.1 Candidatus Zhuqueibacterota bacterium | reverse complement strand
TTTCTGGATGCTGCTAGCTTCAAGCTGGTTGTTTTCATGTGATTCGCAGGCAACCAGTCCCTCCGATGAGAATAATGAACCCGTCGATGTGTTCGAGCAGAACAAGCTGCTTTATCGCTGCGTGAATTTAGGCAATGCCCTCGAAGCGCCGACCGAAGGCGAATGGGGCGTCACATTGCAACACGAATATTTTGAATTAATACGCGATGCCGGATTCACAGGTGTGCGAATTCCCATTCGCTGGTCAGCCCATGCTGCTGTGGATTCACCCTATACCATCTCAAAATCTTTCCTGTCGCGAGTCGATTGGGCGGTGAATCTGGCAGAGCAAAACGATCTTGCGGCGATCATCAATATTCACCACTATGAAGAAATCATGACAGAACCGGAAGCGCATAAGGAACGCTTTTTAGGACTTTGGCGGCAAATCGCCAGCCATTTTCAGAACAGACCCAGTTCGATTTTCTTCGAAGTGCTGAATGAGCCGAACGACAAACTGACCGCGGAGATCTGGAATGACTATTTAGCCGCGGCAATCGATTTGATCCGGCAGACCAATAAAAACAGGACAATTATCATCGGAACAGCAGAGTGGGGTCATCTTAACGCCTTGAATAAATTGGTGCTGCCCGAAGATGATCAGAACATAATCGTGACATTTCACTATTACAATCCCTTTCACTTCACGCATCAGGGTGCGGAATGGGTGTCGAACAGTGACCAATGGCTGGGCACAACCTGGAATGGAACTGCCAGTGAGAAAAAAGCCGTGGATCAGGACTTTGAGAGCGCGGTAATCTGGGCGGCACAGCACAACCGTCCGCTGTTCATGGGCGAATTTGGCGCGTACCGGAAGGCGGATATGCCGTCGCGATATGCATGGACGAGCTACGTCGCCCGGGCAGCCGAAAAGCGGAATATTAGCTGGGCATACTGGGAATTTTGTTCCGGCTTCGGAATTTATGACAGCAGCACCAAAAAGTGGAATTCGCTTTTGAATGCGTTGATACCGGAGGAATAAAAGTAAGATTTCCGAATTTCGAGACTTCGAAAATCTGTAATTCGTTGAAAATGTCCCGTCAGGGACAATTGAAAATAGGGGGTTGTATCAAAAGTCAATTGTCATGTCATTCCGGCTGGAGCAAAGCAGAATGCCGGGATCTCGTAAGTTACATTTAATCAGGAGATTCCGGGACAAGCCCGGAATGACACTAAACCTGTTTCCCATCGACGAATCGATGGGCTATTTTCAGACGTCCCTCCGGAACGCAATGTAAGATTTCCGAATTTCGAAGGCTCCGGGAATCTGGGTGTCATTCCTGCGAATGCAGGAATCTCCTAACTTTTTAATAAGTGCAACGCACCTTTGAGGTTGTCTGGCACTTTTATCACAAAACGAGAGAAAAATGCCATGAGACTAAAAATCATCTTTATTATTTTCATCACCATCAACCTGCTCACAATCAGCTTTTGCCAGAAATCCGAAAAGATCGTCAACAACGACACGGATGAGGAAATACCAGTTCCAGAAGGATACAGGCTCGTGTGGAATGATGAATTTTCCGGCTCGGAGATCGATATGTCCAAATGGGAGCACGAGGTGAATGCTGAAGGCGGTGGCAATAACGAACTGCAATATTACACCGACCGGAAAATCAATTCGTATGTCGAAGATGGCGCACTGATCATCCAGGCGCTCAAAGAAAACTACACCGGACCGGAAGGAACCCGCAGCTATACCTCGGCACGATTGCGGACCAAGGAAAAGGGCGATTGGCGATATGGCAGATTCGAGATCCGGGCGAAACTTCCGTTCGGCAAAGGGCTGTGGCCTGCCATCTGGATGTTACCAACTGACTGGAAATACGGGGGCTGGGCAGCCAGCGGTGAAATCGATATTATGGAGCTGGTTGGGCATGAGCCGAACAAGGTCTATGGAACACTGCATTACGGCGGTGCTTATCCCAATAATACACATAGCGGCGACACATATACCCTGCCGAATGGCAATTTTAGCGAAGATTTCCATACATTCACCGTGGACTGGGACACTACCGAGTTTCGCTGGTATGTGGATGATGTGTTCTACCAGTCCCAAACATCCTGGTACACGGAAAACCATCCCTATCCCGCACCGTTCGACCAATTTTTTCATATTCTCGTAAATGTGGCGGTCGGCGGAAATTTTCCCGGCAATCCGAATGAATCCACAATTTTCCCGCAGCGAATGTATGTGGATTACGTTAGGGTATTCAAAAAGATAGAATAATCCGTTATAAAAGTAGTCTTAAATATTGCTTAATCGAAAAAGCTATGATGTCATTCTGAACGATCCGTAAGCCTACAGAAAGTGAAGGATCTCATTTCACGAATCATAAATAGAACATACGCTCAATTTTTATGACTTTTATAGACATCTCGAATTTAATTTCAATATGGAAAACTGATGATTAACACGACAACCAAATTTATTATCAGCCTGCTATTTGCATGTTCAATTTCAATTCTAAAAGCTCAGACTCCAACTTACCTCGATTCATCAGCTTCGATTGATGACAGAATAGATGACCTGCTTTCACGAATGACTCTTGAGGAAAAAGCGGGGCAGATGACACAGGCAGATCATAATGCCATCAATAATCCGGAGGATATAAAAGCATATTTCCTTGGTTCGATATTAAGCGGTGGCGGCTCGGATCCGGCGCAAGGGAACGATCCGATACATTGGGCAAATCTCTACGATAATTTTCAGCAGAATGCCCTGGAAACCAGACTGCAAATTCCCCTGATTTATGGCATCGATGCGGTGCACGGACATAGCAATGTCACCGACGCGGTTATCTTTCCCCACAACATCGGATTAGGAGCCACCAGAAATTCCGAACTCGTCGAACAAGCCGCCAGAATAACCGCTATTGAGGTGGCTGCCACGGGAATCGATTGGACATTTGCGCCGTGCATTGCCGTGCCCAGAGATGAAAGATGGGGCAGGACGTACGAAGGCTTCGGTGAAACGCCGGAATTAGCCGAATTGCTGGGAGCCGCCGCAGTGAGAGGATTTCAGAAT
>WJJN01000459.1 GCA_014729735.1 Candidatus Zhuqueibacterota bacterium | reverse complement strand
TGAAATATTCGGCTCCCAGGACGAGGAGCGCAAAGAGCTGATCATGAACACGCTGCAGCATCTCTCGTCCCAGTTTCGTCAGATTTTCGTTATCACTCATGTCGAGGAGATAAAGGACATCATGCCGGTAGTTGTTTCGGTCACTCAGGAAAATGAGGGAGAAAGCAGCGCCCGGCTGTTGTGAAATCAGCTATTAGCTATTGGCTGTTTGCTGTTAGCGGCTAATAGCCAACAGCCAATAACTTTTTACCCATAGCTGGTTTCACATTTTTTATAGATTTGCTGCTTTATGCCCCCTCACTTCCCGGAAGACCCGCATGAAATTGCCGCCCCAGATTTTTTCGATATCCTTATCCGAATAGCCCCGACGAACCAGCTCGCGGGTGATGTTCGACATTTCCGAGACATCATCGCATCCGATGACGCCACCGCCACCATCGAAATCCGTGCCAATCCCCACGTGATCGATACCGATCAGTTCCACCACGTGATCGATATGATCCACCACATCTGCCACCGTCGCTTTTTCCACCGGATATTTTTCCCGGATATCGTAATACTCGTTTCGATATTGCTTCTTAATTTCCGGATCTTTCACATCTTCCCAGGGTCCGTATTTCTCCCGAAGTGCAGCCAGCGCCTGTTCCCGTTCCGGATTCGGTTTCGGTTTTTTCACATATTCTGTGTAGATGCAGATTTGAATAACGCCGCCATTTTCAGCCAGCGCTTTCAGCATATCGTCGGAGAGATTCCGCACATTATCGCAAATTGCCCGCACACTGGAATGGCTGGCGATGACCGGAGCCGTGGTCGTTTCGAGCACATCGAAAAATGCTTCGTCCGAGATATGCGACACGTCTACGATCATTCCAATTCTGTTCATTTCCTGCACCACTTCGGCGCCGAAATCACTCAGACCGCCATGCTCGGTGCTGTCATTGGACGAATCGCAAATATCGTTATTTTTCGTATGGCACAACGTAATGTAGCGCGCTCCCATATCATAATACCGATGAATATTTGAAATGTCCTGTCCGATTGCAAAACCGTTCTCGATTCCGATAAAAGCTGTCAGCAATCCCTGCTTTTCATGCTCATACGCATCATCCGGCGATAATCCGAGTTGGATTTTTTCGCTGTATTTTATGCACATGTCTTTAATCGATCGTATCAATTTATCCGCCTTTTCCAGCGCCTCCTGATTATTTTCAGGAGTCCGTTCACGCTGCGCAACAAATGCAGCGAAGAACTCCACGTCCAGACCACCTTCTTTCATACGCGGCAAATCGACTTTTCCGCTTCCTCGCAGACCCGGCTCATGGCGAGCACCGACATCCCATGTAGTATCTGCCATGCGCAACGGCGTGTCGCAATGCGTGTCGATGGTCAAAATGCGTTGGTGCAGTATATCCGAGTATTCAGGCGTTTTTTCGCCCTGATTGCAGGCAATCATGGAAATGAAGAAAATAGAGAACAGTGTGATGAGTACTTTTTTCATTGAATTTTGCCTCATTTATAATTTGACGAATGATAGCATCAGGAATAACAGAATCGGATAGCGCATTTTTAGCAAGCCTCAATTATTTCAAAAAGTCATGGAAAAATGAATGATAAAACCATCCGCGGCAGGACTCAATGCGAAATTATTCCGGTTTTCCTTGGAATTCAGACTGCGAACACTGAGGAATGCAATCCACCAGCCCAACAGTGATTGCGAAAAATAGTGTTTGTGATCGTTAATACGCGATATAGCGGTCAGTGACGAACAGATATAGAAAAAGGACTTCAGCGCATTATTGTCAGAGAGTTTTGCCGCAGTCATAAAAGGAATTGCGCCCATGAACGCATGTCCACTGACGGCATTATTATCTGCAAACGGTCGCCATTTTGATGTCGCTTCATACGGGCGGGAAGCTCCCAGCGCCTTTTGCAAAACAAGCATTGGCGGGGCGCCGACCAGGATTGCCCGCAGCGACATTTTCCCCCAATTGCTGAGTAAATACAATGGTTCGTTTTCTAATGAAAATAAATCAAGCAGCGCAGCTCCGACATATATCGGCAATGTCCATCGTCCATTGCCAAATGGTTTCACATATTTTGCGAAATTATCTGTTCTGCTGTTGCGCAGATCGCTTTGATACCAGTCCTGAATTTTGCCATCTCCAGTAGTGTTGGCAAAAATTCCGGCAATGCCCATGCCAGCTCCGAATTGCCAGCAGACCGGCGACGAATAAAAATTACGATAGTCGCGTGCAATTGTATCTAATATATTCGAGCTGTCAAAGGATTCGGTAGCATAACTATAAATGGAGCATAACAGAATAGAATAGATAAGCAAAAATCGATTCATCATTTAAATTCCATCGGCTGTCCCGTGGCTTCCAGAACAGAGAGCCACAGATCGCTGTTCGGGTCCACCCGTTTTCTGCCCGAAGACGCGAGCTTCATCGGAATATGCACGAGCTTATTGTAATACCTGCCAACGATCATGTCGGTCTTTCCTGCCATCGCTGCGTGAACCGCTACCTGCGCCAATCTCAGGCAGAACACCCGGTCCTGTGGCGATGCCGGCACACTTCGGATAATATAGCTGGGATCGATATATTTCATCGTTATCTCCATATTGATCCGCTTGAAGTAATCGCCGATGATCTGTTTCAAATATAATCCAATATCTCCCAGCAGTACATTGCCGGAAGCATCGGTCAGTGATTTATCGGTGTTCAAATAATCCTGTCCCGCACCTTCTGCGACGACAATCACCGCGTGTCGCCTGCGTTCCAGCCGCTTTTTCAATGAATTCAAAAAGCCGTTCTCGCCTTCCAGTCGAAAAGGAACTTCCGGAATCAGCACAAAGTTTACATCATTCATCGCCAGCGCGGCAAAGCAGGCGATAAATCCGGATTGCCGTCCCATCAGCTTCACCAGCCCGATCCCGTTCATACCACCCAGCGCCTCGGTGTGCGCACTGCTGATTGACTTCACAGCTTCGGAAAAAGCAGTCTCGAATCCAAAGCTCTGATCGATGTACATAATGTCATTATCAATTGTTTTCGGGATACCGATCACGCTGATCTTTAGATTCCGGCGCTTTATTTCTTCGGAAATTTTCAGTGCGCCTCGAATAGTACCATCTCCGCCAATCACGAACAGCACACTGATACTCATCCTCTCCAGACAATCGACGATTTCCACCGGATCCTGCTGTCCGCGGGAAGTTCCCAGCATGGTTCCGCCGTATTTATGAATATCTTTCACGACATCGGGACTTAAATCGAGAACATCATGTCCGTAACTGGGGATAAATCCCTGGTACCCATAACGAATTCCATAGATATTTTTCACGTTGTAGCGATAATGCAGATTCATCACCATCCCGCGAATAACATCGTTGATTCCGGGACAGAGTCCGCCGCAAGTAACAATGGCGCACCGTGTTTTAGATGGATCGAAATATATTTTTTCCCGGGGACCGGCTAATTCAAACGCCGGCAGGTTTGATGTATCTTCAGCGGAAAGAATTGCATTTTTACTGCAATCAAATAACATTCTGTCATCATCAGTTACATACGAAGTCTCTTTGTTCACTTGCGCCAATGTTTTCATAAAGGGCGAATCGATTCGACATGGTCCGAGACAACTAATATTCAGTGAATCAGCATCCATATTCTTAAACTCCAAAAATTCCGTTAAATTAATTCGGATAAAATTAACTATTCCATATTACAATCTGGTCGTATCTATTTTAATAAAATGACTTTTTTCGCCTCACTCAGTTCATCTGCTTTAAGCCTGCAGTAGTACAAACCACTTGTATATTTGCTGGCGTTCCATAAAATCTGATAATCCCCCTCACTGAGCGGTTGATCGACCAGTGTTTCCACCTCCCTGCCAGTTATATCATAAAGATTGAGAGTGACATGTGCCGGTTCATAAATCTCGAATTTTATATTCGTACTCGGATTAAATGGATTCGGATAAATCGGAAATAGACGAAATTTCCCCGGAAGATGTTCTGTTTTCTGATCCTGTTCGTCAATATCGATGTTACTCAAATTACGAATCCAGTCACGAATGATCTTAGTTCCCTGTGTATCGACAACCGAAGATGCTAATGGTGGCATCCGAAATTTTCCGAGATCTATCATGCGTAAATAGAGAATTGATTTTTCCGGGGAACCGGATTTTACGCGCAAGGCACCTTGCACATCCATATTTCCAAGAGTTGCTATAACATCAACTAAATTTGTATTTTCACGAGACGTGTCATAGCGCAAATCCATATTTGTCCGACCAGTTCCTTCGGGGCGATGACAATTTGCACAATTTGCATCCAGATATGAACGAGCCCGGCTCTCAAGGGTTTCATTTTCATTCAGCGGATCCGGTAGTTTCGGAAAATCCGAGTAATCTTCTCCGATATCAGATGTAAACAAACGGATATGGTTGAAGCTGCGCAACTGATTATCTTCCACCGTATCATATAAATGCTTTTTATTTATTTGCGCTGTTCTAACGCCTAACAGATAACCAGCAGCAGGTGTATGACACAAAATGCAATCCGAACGACTTGGATAATAGTAGGTCTGTTGATAACTACCACCTGGTGCATTTTCATCTTCGATAACAAAAAATCTTTTCGCACTATCGTCAATCAATACAGCATCTGTTTCTGCATCATCCCACAAATAACTAAAGCCATCCCATGCGTCACTGTCGGTTCGTTTCACCAAAAAGCGCGTTTCAATGATTCTATTGCTTTCGGGATTTCCTTTTTCCATTTCAAGGTAGAAATTTTTTACAATCACGCTATTTTCAGGAAATTGCCAGTGGTCATCTTGGGAAAATTCAATTTTCGTGGTTTCCGGTAATGCGATCAAACGTGTCTTCAATGCGCCATCTGACCATAGCTGAGAATTCACACTATAAGGAATCAATCCCGGTGAAAATGTCTGGTTTTCAATATCTTGAAACAGACCGGATTCGGAGATCCTTTTTGGAAAGGGCGGAGGATTTCCCTCTTTTTCATCGAAGATATATAATCTGCCATTGTAACCAACGATAATCAACTCACCGCTCTCATCCTCTCCGAATGCGGACACCTGCGAGGGACATTCAGCAAGGAGGCGATTTTCTACAGCCTCACCATTTTCATATCGCAATCCCCATATTTTGCGCGTCGTAAAATCGGCATAAATATAAATTCCTTTTAAACGCACCAACCGCAAACCACGATAAACATACCCACCTGTCACCGATCGACCTACAAAATGAGCGTATTCGATGACCGGCATTTTTAAGCCCGTTGTATCACAATTTGTGGATGGCTCATAACAATGAAATCCCTCCATGATATTCCAGCCATAATTGCCCCCTTTTTCGATGATATCGATCTCTTCCCAGGCATTCTGCCCAACATCACCCGCCCAGAGAAGACCGGTTTCGCGATCAAAGCTGAAGCGCCACGGATTGCGTAATCCGTATGCATAAATTTCCTCGTGCCAACCATTTGTATTTCCGGCAAATGGATTGTCCGCAGGAATAGCATACTCCAGATTATTTTCCTGGCGGTCAACGTCTATTCGCAACATAGTACCCAGCAATGTCTCCAGATTTTGACCGTTGCCCCATGGATCTCCGGCACTGCCTCCATCGCCCAATCCGATATATAAATAACCATCCGGACCAAATGCAATGTGACCACCATTATGATTCCCGGCTGGTTGACTCACTACAAGTAAAACACGTTCACTATTCAAATCTGCTGCGTCCGGGTTTTGCGACACACTGAACTCTGAAATGCGGGAAAATAAATTTCCATAATTATAATAAATATAAAATTTCCCATTATCCGCATATTGCGGATGAAAAGCAAGTCCTAACAATCCGGCTTCATTTGGACCTGAGTTCACTTTTTCAACGATATCAAGAAATATTTTATATTGATTGCTGGTGTAGTCATTTTCCAGGACTTTGATAATCCCGTTCTTTTCAACCACAAACAGACGATCGCTGCCATCCCCGGCATGAGTGACGAGAACTGGCAACTCGAACGGAATGTCCGGGAAAATTCTCTTTACATCCATTTCAGCCAAAGGATTTCCCGTGGTCGATAGCAGCAGCGAAGTATTGGGAATCCGGTCGGTTAATCCATAGGGATCATTCTGGGCAAACAAAGAATGAATTCCAAAGCTGATCATCAATAAAAACATAAATCTCTTCATGAATCCTCCTTGCCATATTCTTAATACTATGTTGAATCTTCTCTGTTTGAGGATAATCGTCACAAATAATATCCCTGATATTGTCAATTCTTTTTATTATCCACACACTACGATCTATTAACAAGATTCGTTCGCATCTCATGAATCAGCTTAAATCCCACAGAAGCATGGATTCCTACTGGGTACAACAGGTACTAGATAGACAGGGAAATCACTATCGGGCATTTTAAAAATAAATATTATTTAAATGCCGGGGCGATTAATCCCCGGCATTTGGTATATTCATGTTATTTACTGGCAGTCTTTCTCACATCATCGAGCGTCCCTGCCGACAGCAGTTTTTCATTTTTATGCGCGATGAAATTAGCGTATTCAGCCATGAAAACCTTGCCCGGCTTTCTGAAATCGAACTGATCCGGTTCATCGCGGAAAAATTCACGATGGACGCGAGTCCATACCAGGCGTCCGTCAGTATCGATATTTACTTTGGTGACACCTAGCGGAATTGCTTTGGCAAATTCCTCTTCATTAACGCCTTTTGCAGTCGTCGGGATTTTGCCGCCGGCATCATTGATGCGTTTCACTTCTTCCTGTGGAACGGAGCTTGAGCCGTGCATCACCAGCGGAAAATTCGGCAGCAGCTTCTGGATCGCTTTGATGCGATCGAAATGCAAGCCCTGTCCGCCGGAAAATTTATACGCGCCGTGGCTCGTTCCGATTGCCACTGCCAGGCTGTCGCATTTCGTCCGTTCGACAAACTCCGCTGCCTCATCCGGATCGGTCAGCGAGGCATGCTTTTCATCGACTTTGATATCCTCCTCGACGCCGCCCAATTTTCCTAATTCCGCCTCAACGCTGATGCCTTTGGCATGCGCTTTTTCAACCACGCGTTTTACGACCGCGATGTTTTCTTCGAGCGGCAGATGCGATGCATCGATCATGACTGAGCTGTAGAATCCGGATTCGATGCAATCGTAACATGTTTCTTCATCGCCATGGTCCAGATGGACTGCGAAAACAGCATCCGGGAAAATTTCTTCTGCGGCACGGATCATTGCTTCCAACATCTTCACTTCCGCGTATTTTCGTGCGCCCTTCGATATCTGGATGATAAAAGGCGCTTTGGATTGCAGGTTCCCCCGGAACAGTCCCAGTGTCTGCTCCATGTTATTGATATTGTAGGCTCCGACAGCGAATTTTTCATAAGCCACTTCGAAAAGTTGTTTGGTTGTTACAATCATGATTAATCCTCCGACAATTAGAATTTAGCTGTTAAATTAGAAGCGAGTGGTTTCTCTTTTCAGGTACCGTTCTCTTTCTAATCATGTATTGTGAATTTCGTGTTTTGTCCCAACAGAGATTTCCGAAATCTTCAAGATTTCGGAAATATGAATTCTCAAAATATTCAAATAAAAATGATAGCTAAAATGACCACAACCGCGAGCGCCGGCAGCATATTGATGACAGAAATTTTCCCAATTTCGAGAATATTGATCCCGAGCCCGATCAGCAGAATCCCGCCGACTGCTGTCAGCTCATCGATCACCGGCTCGGTTAAAAAATGCTGGACATAGCCGGAAAACAATGTCAATCCGCCCTGATAGATCATCAACGGTACTACGGAAAATGCCACGCCAATCCCCATTCCGGCAGTGAGTGCGATGGATGAAAATCCATCCAGTACCGATTTCGCCAGTAATAAATTTGGCTTGCCGCCGAGTCCCTCTTCGATAGCGCCCAGAATTGCCATGGAGCCGACGCAATACAGCAGCGACGCTGTGATCAATCCTTCGGAAAATTTCGAATTTTGGGAACGGCTTTTCTTCTTAATGTAATCTGCAAAACGGTTTATACTCTTTTCAATATCAATAAGTTCACCCAAAATTGCGCCGATCACCACGCTGAAGATAATTATCAGATAATGAGCAGTTCTGACAGCCATTGAAAAACCGAGCACCAGCGTAAAGAGTCCGATTCCCTGAAACACGATCCTGGTGAACCTTTGCGCCAATTTCGCGTGAAAAAGCAATCCGATACTGCTACCGGCGATTATTGCGGCAGCATTGATAATCGTTCCCGTCATTGGTTTATAATTTCTTGAACAAAATTTTTCCGATCATTTCAACTATATTCTGATTAATATAACTATTTCCCATTCAATGTCAAGAAAAAAATGAAAATATCCAATGATAATCTTGACTTTGGTGGATAAGTTCTTTATATTATCGATTTCCTCACCAGAACTGTAGCTGATTACGGGGTGGTAATTAAAGTAAATATGGAGTGCAATGCCTTTAGAGGATGATGAACCCTGAAAAATGTCATTCTGAGGAGCCCTTCGGCAAGCTCAGGATAAACTTGCGACGAAGAATCTCATGCCACCAAGCGTATGTCTTTATAGAGTTTCGTGGTGTGAGATTCTTCACTCTCCGTCAGCCGACGGATCGTTCAGAATGACATTTATCTCCATTTTTCTGAGTTCATGGACAGACTCTTTATGGAACGCACTGCGACTGTATCAAAAGTCCGATTTTCTCATTTGATGTCATTCCGGGCTTGTCCCGTCTCTTAAATATCAAAAAGTTAGGAGATTCTTGCTTACGCAGGAATGACACCCAAAAATGACCTTTGATACTGCCCCACTCCAACTCTTTTGCTTGTGACCGCTACAGAAATTTTTATAATGGGAATCAGTTCATGGAAATTTTAAATATCGAGATCAAAGCGAGGTGCCGGAATCTGAATGAAATACAAACCCTTCTCCTTGAATCCGGTGCTGATTTCAAGGGTACGGATCATCAGATCGATACTTATTTTAAGGTGAATCACGGCAGGCTGAAATTGCGGGAAGGCACTATCGAGCGCTCGCTGATTTTCTATAACCGGGAAAACAGCGCCGATCCAAAGGCTTCAAAAGTTATTTTGCTAAACAATCCTGATTCTTCGATGAAGAAATTACTGACAGCAGCACTGGGAGTGCAGGTGGTGGTGGATAAAACGAGGGAAATTTATTTCATCGAAAATGTCAAATTTCACCTGGACAATGTGAAAAATCTCGGATATTTTGTTGAGATCGAAGCCATCGATAAGGATGGCACGATTGGCAGGGAAGTCCTGCAAAGACAGTGCGAAAGTTACATGAAGAAATTCCGTATTCAACCGTCAGACTTGCTGCCGGATTCTTATAGTGATATGCTGGTTGGTTTGACGGAGTGAATCGCCTTTATGCGATTCGTTGGAGCTGTATCAAAAGTATTTTTTTCTCATTTAGTGTCATTTCCGGGCTTGTCCCGGAATCTCCTGATTAAATGTAACTTACGCGATTCCGGCATTCCGCTTTGCTCCAGCCGGAATGACATGACAATGGATTTTGATACTACCCCACTCCCACGTGTCTACCACCGCTTCGTCAAAATAACACGCAAAATAAATTCATCGTACTCCCCGATTGTCGCCATATCCTGCCGGAAGAAATTCTGATCTGCCCGTAGATGCAAATCGCCGAATTTCCATGCCGGGAATTTCGAAACAATATAAAAGCCGGTTTTGTGACCGCGCTGCTCATGCGATGTAATCCGGATTCCCAGCATATTGCTCCACATATTCAAAAAACGGTACGAGCTGTTCATATCAAGCGTGGTGATGTCGCCGGAATAGTCGGTTTGAACATGGCTAAAACTGAGCGAAAGTGACATCGGAAACCGGAACTGCATGTTTTGATTGATAGAAAAGGTGCGCAATGCGCGGGTGCCGCTCTCGAAAATCAGCTCGCTCTGCTGTTCGGAGATGAAGAAATTGGTCGTGGCATTGATGGAGCCGACGCGGTAATTATATCCGGTGACCAGCGACATCAGCGAAGTTTTGTTCTCGGTCTTCAGGCTGTCAACGGGGTGGTCGTTGTCCTGATAAAAGGGAGCATAATTGACCTGCACATACGGATATTTCGGAAAGCGCAGACTCACATTAAAGCCGAAGGCAGAAGTAATCGTGGAGGTGCGTTTCCAGGGGATCAGGTTGTCTTCGCTGCGGCGGTAGTAACTGCTCAGGTAAATATTTCGCTGATACAGCGCCTGATCGAAGCGGAATTCATACAGCAGTTCGTCATTTCGTAAATAGGGAGCGGCGAGGGAATAGTAGCCCGGACCGACCATTCTGACTTCTGCCGATAATTTCGTCTTCGACAAATTCAGCAGGGATTTTACACGATATGCGTAATCCACAGAACTACTGATTCTGGGATCGATGAGATCGAACAGCCATTCCGGAACCTGCTCCACTTCTTCCTGGTCGATGGTCGCACTGCGCACATCCCGGGTAAGCATCGACGCGACAAACTCGCCCTGAATTTCGAGTTTCTTTCTGAACAGTACCAGATGTGCTTCAGCGCCTGCCAGATAATTTTCTTTTGGAGTCACCAGGCTGGTATCCACGACAAGCGATGACGCATCATCCCACGCCCGCATGAAAGCAAAATAAAGATGACTGCTGCGCTTTTTACCAATACCGATTTTCCCGGCAAGAATTCTTCGCGAATATGTTGCATTTTGAAGATCCCTGGTATAAATCGATTTGCGACTGCTGCCGGTGGTAAATGCCAGATAAAACAGTCCGGGATTGATTTCGATATCCACGCCGTTCATCGCCGAACCGGACAGCGTCAACGATGAATAATAGGGATTGCAGGTCCCGATGCAAAGTTTATTGAAATGAGATAAAAATGGAATTCTTTTCGTCAATCGATTTGAAAGCAGCGAAATGCTGAATCGATTCATATTTTGCCGAACCCCGCTTTGTTCGGAAGATAAAAAGAAACGCACCCCGAAGGGCACATCATACACCGAGAGCCGTGAATTTACCTCCCAGCGCCAAAAGTCCGATGGAATGCGCTGAAAGCGTCCCTGGCGGTTGGAAATCTGCGCCTGCATGCGGCTGTTGCCGGAAAATTCTATTGTCGCAGAAAATCCGTTGTATGAAAAACCAGAAATCATAAGTATTAAAAGAAAGAGGATTCTTTGAAATCGTTCTAATAATCGTTTCATTTTGTAGTACAGGTATTTAGATTTAATTTAGAATTTTAGCGGATCGAAATTTGGGACTGTATCAAAAGTCATTTTTGGTGTCATTCCTGCGAATGCAGGAATCTACGGTTATCCCCTTAACTCAGCAATTTTCAAATTTAGTATTTATTTGAATTCTTGAGTTCCCCCCTTTGAAGGGGGGACAGGGGGGATGTCACGTAATTTCAATTACTTATGATAACATCCCCCTAAATCCCCCTTCAAAGGGGGACTTCCAATTTG
>WJJN01000059.1 GCA_014729735.1 Candidatus Zhuqueibacterota bacterium | reverse complement strand
GCTTCTGCAATTCGGATACGCAAATCACCGCATCCACTTTCGGGATATAGCGTAATTCCTGCCGGCGCTGCTTGGTCTTCTTCTTTTCCTTCGTGATTCCCCGCAATTTGAAATCCGTGAAAAAATCATGCGATTCAAACAGGACCCTGATCCTCTTTATTTTTTTCAATAAAAAAGCGAACGGCAGAAAGCTCAGATTTCTGGTGATCAGCACATCATATTCTGATCTCAATAAATAAAAAAAAGCCAGCAGCGAAACCACGATATGCTGCCTTTTGAACCAGCCTGCATTTATTTGATGAATGGGAATATAATATTCAATTCCGAATTGATTTTTTAGAATTTCCGTTTTTGATGCTTGTGAATTCCGTGTAATGATGAGTTCGAAGTCATATTTATTTTGATAAAATCCATAAGCGTTAAATGTAACAAAGGTCGGAGAAGGAGAATTGCTCGGCCATAGACCGTGATGAAAATAAGTGATTTTCATTTATCCTCCAACAATTTCCGGTAGCCCCCGATGAGTCGTTTTTCCATGTTCTCCCAATTGTATGTTGTTTGAAACGCCGTCTTTGCATTTTGAGATAATTTCGTATACAATTCGTTATCAGACGCTAATTGCTGAATATGTTCCACAATCTGGTCAACCTCGGTTGTATCGAACGTGTATCCGAATTCAAATTCGTCGATGATTTTATCAGTAATCGGATGATGCAATGCCAGTATCGGTAAGCCGTATCTCAGATAATTAAAGAATTTATTGGAAATCACTGCTTTTGCATTGTCCGACATCATGAATGTCAATCCGACTTTGCCTTTTGCCAGCCAGGTTGGAACTTCTGTGTAAGGTAAGAAACCTGTTTTGTGAAATTTATCCTGAATATTATATTCTCGTGTTTTTATCTCGAAATATTTCTGTTCTGTTTTGGGCAAGTTCCCGATGCATAAAATTTTAACATTCGGAGATTTCAGTTTTCTGGCGATCTCAATCATTAATTTAAGACCTCGATCGAAACGCAAGCGTCCTTCATGAACGAGCCAGAATATTCCATCATTGGTGTCGCTGTTTTCTATCTCCGGGAAAATCCGTTCGGATTGGCAATTAAAAAGTGTGACCACTGGGCAATTGGACAATGTACTGTAGTAATCACTAATGAAATCAGTGACCGTAAATATTAAATCAGCCTTTTTGACGATTTCATTTTCCAGTTTTATATAATCATTAATTCGATCAATTTTTCTCTTTTTTTCGCGGTAACTGCTCAGAAAAAATTCATGAAAATCAAATATCAATTTCTTGGGGGGTAGAAGATCCTTTAATTTAGCTGCAATTTCCAGCGTCAAGCCATCTTCATGAAAATGATAAACATCTGCATCAATTTTGATGAGTTGCTTCATGAGGTCCCTTTTGCAGAAATACTGACGGATGTTTAATTGCTTTGGTAATTTTTTATTATAATGATAGGTTCCGAATATAATCCCCTCTGAAATGAATGTGCCATTCTCTGATAGTTGTGCCTCCTTTTTTAAACCCAATGTTTGGCTATCTACAGACGGAACGAGCAAAAAGACCTCAAATCCGTTTTTCGCCAAAGATATAACTTCTTTATGAAAAATACGTCCATCAAAAATGCGATGCTCAAAAATGATGTGGCAGATTCGTTTCATGCTTTATTTTCTTTCTCCGCTAATACGGCAATAAAAGTCGCTTTATTCGGAAACAGAATATTTAAAATCCGATCCAGGTAGATTGTAATAATATTTACTGGCAGACGTAAAGATGCAAGCCATTTTATCGCTCTTTTATTCGTGATTAATTCCACCCGAACAATTTTGAAACCTGCTTGTTTGATGCTATCGACAAATTTATTTCTCGTGAAACTGTGGAGATGTCCATTTCTATGAACATGTTTACCGGTTTCCGGATAATTAATCATCTTAGCTTGCAAATTTTCTTTGTAAGGCACGCTAAATAAACCATATCCGCCACTTCGCACAAAAGTGTATAACTTATCTAATGCAGCCTGATAATCTTCTATATGCTCAATCATTTCCTGAGAAAGCACGAGATCAAAGTTCTTAAGATCTAATGTAAAAAAATCAGCACAAATTTGAGTGATGCTATATTTCTTCGCAATCTCACTAAAACTTTTTAGGGAGTCTTCTGAAATATCGACAGCGGTTATTGTATACTTTTCTTGTGCTAATAAATAATCCATATATCCTTTACCGCAACCAATATCAATGACGGTGCTCAAATTTAGCGGCAGCATTTTTAGCAATTGCTTGTATCGCAGCATTTCAGTGATATACATTTTTTTAAATTTTGGGGGTTGTTTTGCTGCCCAGATATTGATGCGGTTATTTTCCATATCTAAGCCAATCGCTTCATTATTTTTCTGTAGTTCGATGTTTATGTTAGTTGTAAGAGTTAAATTGATGAATTATTTTGTTCCAATAATTTTTTCAGGACAGGCAATGTGAAATCCCAGCCTTTAACGGTTTCCTCGTAAATCGCTTTCCCCTTTTCCATCATTGCGTAGTCTCCCTGCGTGATACTGAGAACTGTGCCGTCATTCAGGGCATTCAATTCATAAGTGACCAGCACGTAATTCTCCGGCACATCCGCAATCCCTTTGTTGGGATCGAACAACGTAAATTGCAGCAGCTTCTGCGGCTTGATCGCGGTGATCTTCCCCCTGACAAACACGACT
>WJJN01000458.1 GCA_014729735.1 Candidatus Zhuqueibacterota bacterium | reverse complement strand
TTCATGTATTCCACATCCAGGGAACACTTCTGTGCCTGATACTGGCGCCACTCCGGATTCCCGGGATCCGCAATATATCTGCCCGGCGTATTGTTGTACGCCAGTAACGGCGTGCCGTCATCCTGCCGTAGCCAGAATTCGGATTGCGACGCCGTCGCGGAAAAGGCTTCGTGGTACCACAGGATGATAATTTCCGGATTGGCTTCCCGCAGCACTTCTATCCAGTGATGCGTCGTATTTCCTGCGGATGTGACAATCATATCATAATGCTCTGCCGCAAATCGTAATTGCTCATCGGACCAACCAGCGCCGTACGCGAGCACATAATTTTTCGTTGTCTTTGCCATCACACTGATGGAAAAGCAGGTAATCAAAAAAATGATAATGATGAAAAAACTCTTTTTAAAAAACATCGATTCCTCCGAAATTAGCAGATCAACTGCTGTGTACCTATTCAATTTTTCAAGTATAACCACTACGAAATCATAACGGCAAACTAACAGGCTTCTCTGTTTTAGCAGATTCTTCCATCGCAAAAATGATCTCATACGTATGATATGAATTCAAGATCGAAAGCTGCGGCTCTGTATTTTGCCGAATACACTCGATAAAATATTGAATCTCCTGCGGAAACGGATGATGCGTCACATCCGGATCGTCCGCTGTTCTGCCTTCGATTTCTTTAAATTTCCTCTTATCCCCTTCCCATTGATTCAGATAAAATCTGTTATTTCGCACCGTTCCCCCGGTTCCTGTGAACTGGTAATGGAACACATAAGGCATGGTGGATTCAAGACAGCAGCCGATCCTGCCTATTGCGCCATCCTCGAATTTCAGGATACCGGAAATCGCCGGAGGATATTCAAAATCCTTTCGGCGATGCGGACCGGTAGTGTAAGCGTATACTTCACGTACGCGCCGCTCCATGCCCATGAACCAGCGCAATAAATCGACGCTGTGACAGCCTCCCATCAATAATGATGACCCGGCTGTCTCAGCTTTGGTTTTCCAGCCGGGAGCGATCTCGTGCCAGTAATCGGACTCGCCGTAAAAAATATGTCCCAATTTATTTTGATCCACCAGCTTATGCGCATTCACCATCGCCGGATACCAGCGCGCCACGTGACCGATCATCGTCATAATGCCTGCTGCTTTTACTTCTTCTCTGAGTCTCTTCAACTCCTCCAGCGAGAGACACAATGGCTTTTCGATAAGCACATGTTTTCTCGCCTGCAATGCCTGCAGCGTCGCCTGATAATGTAAATTATTGATCAGGCAGATCGAGACAATATCAATATCACCGCGGGCAAGCTCCTGTTCGTAATTCTCGCTGTATGTCGCATCCAATCGGTATTCAGCAATATATTCCTCTGCCTTTTTTTTAGAAGTCTGATCGATTCCGACAATCGAACGGACTTCAGTATATTCACTCTGCTGATATCCTTTGATATGCTCGCCCGCAACCCAGCCGGGACCGAGTATCATGACGCCGGATTTATTCATTTATCTCCCTGCTTCTTCTTTTGCAACGCAGCCTTTTTCATTAAATTCTTTTTGGCAAAATATCTCATTACGACTCCCATAAGCGTAAGCGGCAAACCGGTCGCCAGGGAAATCAGCCTTTCCCTTATTGTTAAGCCGGGTAACGCAACCAGGCACGACATCACCGCGCCGATGCCAATGATAATCCAGCCCACGATGTTGCCCATGGACAGCGCATCCACATCGCTGGGGATTATTTCTTCATCTTCCTGGATCGGAGTTGCCAGCCGTTTATAGAATTCATCGATCTTTTCCTGCTCTTCCTTTGTCGATTTCAGAAATGGAATATACGGTGAAATCAGAAAGCTGACAGCAGCCACGCCGAAAATCATAAATGCACTTTCCGGCATGTAGCTCCAGCCATCGACATGCGGCTCTAACAAAAATTTACAGATGATCACTGCAAAGAACGAACAGACAAATGAAAACAGCGCCCCCCAGCTCGGCGCTTTTTTATAGACAAATGCCAGCAGCATCGGCGTTGCCAGCGGTGTAATGACCGCAACGCTGATTGCGACCACGATATCGAAAATACTTAACTCGTAATAATTGAAAATCGATGCGCCAGAAATCACAATGACAGCCATTAACAGCGAAGAGATCCGTCCCGCCACTAACAGCTCTTTATCCGTGGCGTCTTTTTTGATATTACCATAAATATCTTTGGAAAACATCCCGGATAACATGTTGTAAAGAGAACTATGGGATGACATGGTTGCCGCCATGATCGCAGCCATCAAAAAGCCCATCATGCCATGGGGTAATATTTTCAGTGCTATTAAAATATAGGCATATTCCTGAGAATTTGCCACATCGACTCCAATGACATCCCCCAGATCCGGTCCGAATATTATACGGGCTGCCACAGGTGGAACCAGCCAGAAGAACGCGCCGGTAGTAAATAGAATTCCTGTCAGCAGCGCGGTTTTCTGTGCCTCACGTTCGTTACGGACGCTGAAAAACCGCTGTGCTATCGGATTCGTATTCTGACCGTGAATGATTTGCAGCATATACGCCAGGAAAAACGGGATCGTTACCATTGCGTTCGGTATCTCGCCTGAAAATGGTCTCCAGAATCCGGATGGCGCATTTGCCACCAGCGCATCGATTCCGCCCACTGCATGAATCGATAACGGAATCATCAAAATCGATACAGGCAGCAAAACCAGAAACTGAACCGTATCCGTAATGACAACTCCCCAGATGCCTCCAATGACCGTGTAGATCGCAATCGATATTCCAGCAACCAAAATCACCGTTTCCACCGGAAAATGCAGGGCAGTTCCGACAAAGAAGCTCAGGCTGTACAATCCGGCGCTCATAATAAGCACGTAGATCGGAATATAGAACCAGGTGCTTATTTGAAGTGATACTTTATTGAATCGAATTCCGAAATATTCAAGAATCGACATTACCCTGGAGCGGCGCCAGTATTTCGCAAAGAAAAAATATGCAAATACCATTGCCGGCAAGCCTGTGGTTGTCAGCAACGCCGCCTGAAGTCCCTCCAGATAAATCATTCCGGCGAGACCAGTGAAAACAAAGGCACCGAAGCCGCTCATCCAGGAGGAAATCGCGGCGACCCACCAGTGCATTTTATTTCCGGCTCGAAAATAGTCACCTGCTCCTTTGATGTATTTCGAGAAATAGAGTCCGATTCCGATAACCGAAACAAAGTAGAATGCAATAATCGCTAAATCGACAGAATTAGCAAATTCAATCGGTATATTTTTATCCATTTAATTTACCAGTTCTCATTTCAGAATGAATTCGTTTATAATTTTGCTACTGTCTTTCTTAACACTTTCAGATAATGTGGCATTACAATCTCAGGCGGATCGAGCTCCGGCATCCACAACCGTTCCCATTCAATGGAAACATATCCCTGATAACCGGCATCGTGCAACACTTTCAACATACTATGGTAAGGTACATCTCCTTCGCCAAGCAGCCGGTAACGGAAGCCAAATCTGTTCGGATACGGTTGTGAATCCTTGATATGAGTATAGCCGACGCGATTCCCCAACAATTTCCAGGATTCTTCCGGCTCCTCATTAGCGACACGATACGTATTATGCATATCCCATAACACGCCAATTTGTTCCGTATCCGCCTTATCTATCAAATCAACCAGATGATGTGAATGAACAAAATCCCCGTGTGTTTCAACAAGCAAGCGGATATTATTTTTTGCTGCGAATTCACCGACAGTATGCATCGCGTCCGCAATGTACGGCACGACCTGCTGCCGCCTCATGTCGTCTGGTATGCGGTCGCCGAGAATGCGGATCGAATCGAGCCCCAGCGCTGTCGCTAATTCGATGTACTTTTGAGTACGCTCGATCTGCTTTTCACGCTCCGATTTATCAGGAAAATGATACTTGCACGATGTTGCAATGAACGCTGGCTCGATTCCGGCATCGGTGAATTTCTGCTTTGTTACATGGATATTTTTCAACGAAAACTCCGGCAATTTGATAATATCCATTTCGCCTGAAACGCCTCGAATTTCGATACCTTCGAATCCCCATTCTTTCGTCTTTTCAATGATTTGATCCAGGCTCCATTCGTGACATGCAATTGTGCTGTAAGCAAATTTCATAATCTAAGTCAAATTGATGAGATCAGCAATTTTCACCGGTTTTCCGGTTTCAATACTTCTGTATGCAGCGATACCTGTAATCGCTGACATGATCCCCGCGCGCAAATCCGCATGCAGTTTATATGGATCATCGCCTATGCCGCGGAATATCATATTCTTAATGCCGATATCCGCACCACCGTGTCCGCCGGTTCTTCTTTTCACTTTAAATGTCTGTGGTTGTTCGAAATTCATAGTTAATCTGTATTCGCTGTAATCCTTTTCCCATTCGCCCGGCTCGAATGTTTTTTCAAGTCTTCCTTCAGTGCCATTAAACGCAACAGCCGGTCCTTCAAACGGCAGGAATGCATTGAGTGAATAGGTCAATTGAACTCCGTTATTATACTTTACGATCACGGACATTGCATCATAAATATCGATATCTTTACGGAACACACATGCATCCCGGAAATATCCGTCCACGTCTTCACAATTCACATAAAGCTTCATGTAATGCTCATATTGAGTGATATCCCAGTAAAAGGAACAGCTATCTTTATGGGGACAGGTTCTGCACTTTTCGCCCCGGAAATCGCTGTTCTTTCCATAATGTCCCAACTGACCATAAGCCGTCACTTCCACCGGATCCGCTTCCAGCCACCAGTTGATCTGATCGAAATGATGCGTGGATTTATGAACGAGCAATGTCCCTGAATTTTTCTTGTAGGCATGCCAGCGCCGAAAATAGCTCGCGCCATGATACACGTTCAGATATTCCAGGAAATCGACTGAAATAATTTTGCCGATTTTGTCCGCCATTAATAATTCTTTCATTTCAATTCGCCGCGGATTATGGCGAGCGTTAAATCCCACAATCACTTTCTTGCCTGTTTTCTTATGCGCGTCCCAAATCGCCTGACACTGCTTTTCATCTGTTGCCACCGGTTTTTCCGAAATCACGTCGCAGCCCATTTCCATCGCCCGCACGGCATATTCCCAATGATGCGAATCCACAGTCGCAACGATCACATAATCGGGGCGCGTTTCCTTGATCATTTTCTCAAAATCCGGGAAAATATTGGCATCGGTTTTCATATATGTTTTGGCATATTCTGCGCGCTTTTTATTGATGTCATACAAACCGACCATTTCTGCCACATCGCTGTAATCTTCAACGATCTGCCTGCCCCACATGCCGCTTCCTCTCGAACCTGTTCCGACCAGTGCCACACGCTTCTTGTTTTTTGAAAACGAGCTAAATGCGATCGCCGGACTACTGGCAGTAAATACCGCAGCAGCCAATGTTCCTGTCGCGGATTTTTCCAGAAATTTTCTTCTGTTGATTTTTGATTCCTGGTTTTCCATGAATTAATCCTCCGTTATAATCATGTAAAGGTAATTTTCTCTATCCTGTTTAGAGCAACCTTGCGAAAGCTGATCGTATTCAACCTTCACAGGGTTTCTCCAATATTGGTTCAGCAAAAAAAGGACTGCTTTTTAAATCTAAAATCACCTTCTTAAAAACAGCGTTCGGCTCTAAATCGAACCGAACGCTGCAAGTGGTTTTATTTTGGAAAGGGTACTACTTCGTAAAAATCATTTTGTTCGTTAAGCTAACGCTACCTGCTTTCAACTGATAAAAATAAATACCCGAGGAAGCAAGGTTTCCACTTCGATCTCTACCATCCCATGTTACCGAATGCTGTCCTGCAGATAATTCACCTTCGTATAATTCTGCAACCAGACCGCCCAGTAAGTTGTAAACTGATACCTTCACATACTCATTTTTCGGGATCGAAAACGAGATTGTTGTGGAAGGATTGAACGGATTGGGATAATTCTGGTTCAGTGTATAATTTTCAGGCATACTCGGCTCAGAATATAACTCAACTGAGGTTTTGATATACTCACTAGCCAATGGCAGAGCGGTTCCTTGTTCCATTGCGAGAGCGTGCACCGAGTCCATTGTTGCAGGCGGCAGAAAACCGGCTTCATCGGTTAAACTGCGCAGCCATGTGGAGTCCGGTGTCAGAATAAATCCATCGATAATAAATGCATCGGGACCTGATTCTCTCTCGTACAATCGGACGCGCATCACGTTATCTTCTCCGTCTGGGAGCGCCCATAATCCATCATAAAAACAGGGATATGACCATGGCGGATCGAAGAAGCCTTCTTTATAGCCTGTCCATAGCCACTCGAACTGCTGAAAGTAGGCACTTCTCGAATGCTCATTGCCCAGTCTGTGATTATTGGATGACGGTGGTCCTAATAATTTGCCTGTAGCATCCGGCATAGGATATTCGAAATTCTTTCCACCGGTCGTATCATTTTGCAGCACGACATAAACCGAATTCGCTCCGGCACCGCCGCCAATATCAATCACGCGACCATACATATAAAACACGGTTGATCCATCCATCAGATCCATCCAATCTGCGGGCAGCTCGAAATCATATTCAACCCACCAGTCTTCCGGATCGCTGGCGCCTGATTTACCGGTGAACTGTACTGCGCCCTTTCCGGTCACTCCGGCAGTCGGATCATCGATAACAGTAATGCTGTCGGCTTCCTCTTCATTAATCGCCTGATAATTTGCTGCATCGATCCACACCTGACCGTATCCAGCCGGATCGAACTTGGTATACAACGGACCATCGCCTTCCACAACCGGTTCAGAAACGGTTTTCAGCGGAGTTCCATTTGCCATTGCTAACTCATATGCATTGAAAATCGGCTCCTGCTGAAGGAAACCACCTTCATCAGTGAGGGATCTCAACCAGGTGGAATCATCACTAATAACGACAGCATCTAACATCATAGATACATCGCCGGATTCACGCTCGTAAATGCGAAACTTCAGGACATTATCTTCACCCGGAATTTGATCTAAACCGGTATAGAAACAGGGGTATGACCAGGGAGGATCGCCGACGCCTTCTTTGTATCCGGTCCAGAGCCATTCGTATTGTGCAAAATACGGGCTTTTCGAGTTTTCATTACCGATACGATGATTTGGCGTTGTTGGATCGCCAGGCAGTAAATCGCCTGTATCTGCCTGGGGCCATCCGAAGTCCTCTAATCCGGTGGTATCGTTCAGGAAAACACCCCATACGGAATTAAACGATGAGCCGCCGCCGACATCAATTGTTCTGGCATATACATAAACAGTTTTTTCACCGGAAAGCAGGCTCATTGCTTCCTGGGGTAATTCCATGCCATATTCGACCCACCAATCGCGTCGGTCACTGGCACCTGATTTGCCACTAAATTGAATAGCTCCTTTTCCAGTGACACCCGCAGTAGGATCCGTAATGAAAGTAATGCTGTCGTTAGATGCGCAAATATCTTGATTGTAGCCTAAATCAACCCAGATTTGCACTCCATCGTCTCCTAAAGTGGTCATCCAGGGTCCATCTGCCTGTGACTGTGCGAAAACACTGCCAGCCAGAAACAAGCAGAATACCAAAACTAAGGTAGCTTTGTTGCTCATTTTAGCCTCCTTCATGGTTTACAAGTTTAGTTAATTAACTGTCCTTCACATCGAAATATGAAGGGTCCTGCAAAATTCAACGCTGCGTAAAAAGTATCACCTCCTTTTCATATCATCGAATTACGACAAATTTACCATGCGTATTTCCGATATCACTCTTCACTGTATAAAGATAAATACCGGAAGCAATAAAATCATTATCCAGGGTCAACATTCCTTCCCAGCGTTCCAGATCACCCCCGTTATGCTCGAGAGTATTTATCAAATTTCCACTGACTGTATAGATTTTAATAGTGCATTTTTCAGGTAAATTGAAAAATACCAGCGTGTTCGCCTCTTTATAGCTCTGGTAGCTGGGAAATTGTGAAAGTGTTTCGTTGAGCAATATCCCGCCGTATTGTGCCCATCCGCCGGAATACACCCAGGGATTGGGCGCAACGACAACACTATCCAGCGTTGTGAATGGTGCCTTACTCGGAACCACGCCTCTGAATGTGTCACGAGTGTAATGTACATTGCTTTCCAAAGCGTTGTTATCAACAGCGGTTATATAATAATAATACCGTCCGCCGGGACTGACATCAGTATCCGTATAACTCAACTCACTACCAGGACCGGGAAGCAATAATTCATATGGCTTGTCATTTCCTGCCGCAGCCCGGTAAATACGATATTCGACTGCATTGGTCACTGACTCCCAGGATAGATCAACCTGTCCTTTTCCGCCAACGATCTTAAATTCAGCCGGTGCCATCGGAGGTAGCTGTGGTTTCAAACCATGTTTCAGATAATCATCCCACAGCGATTTTGCCAGCCGAAAGCTTTCGAACAAAGAATCTTTTCCCGCCCACATAAATTGATTGACCGAATCCTGGTTAATTTCACCTTCCTTGAAAAGATAACCGGCTTCGATACATTCCGCTTGATTTCTGCCATTCGATCCTTTAACAAAAACAATCCGAACAGAATCATTTGGTTCCAGTGTGTACGGACCACATCCGCAGAAACCGACATGATGTGAATTTTTAGTAGGTGACGGCGCAAACGGATCGGGCGATTCAATCGGAATCTGCGTTGTCAGAAAATTATAACCTGCTTCGGCTGTGGTCGTGGGGTATTGCGCAGCATAGCTGATAAAATCCTGATCGCTGTAAACATGAATTCTCGTAACACCAGGTTTATTTGGATCGTCGTTATGATCCTGTGCAGACACATCGGCATGAAGAATCCCGAAACCTGAAAACGCCGGCGCCAGGAATTCGCCGGTTGTTCCCTGATCCCACTGATCGTTTCCGGGTTGATCCACATCGTCACCATCCCACGAATAAAATACTCGATTTTCGGCATCATAATCCGTCAGCGCGTCCGCTTCTCCACGATTTTCCTGATATGCAACCCGCTCCTGTGGCAATAGCGTCTGTCCAAATCCAAACCATACATCATTCAATGTTTGCCCCGCAAGTTTGGTTACACTATCAGGATGCGTCTGCCCTGTATTTTTGAAAACCATCTCCACAATCGCGAAATCATCATATCTTCGCTCACAAAAAGTATATACTCTCTTCTCCACAGTCACGCCGATACTATGTGTATAGCGGGAATAAAACATTTCATCGCAGGGAATGTCCGGATCTATTGCATCATAAACGCCAAGATCACGTTGTTTTACTTCCGGCGTTGCCTCCTCTCTCTCCACCACTTCAATATATGGGGGAGCCTGTCGTAATATTCTGGCGATGCTGTCAAGATGCGTTTCATGGCGCTGTTCATCGCTGTATTTTAGTCCGACTTCTGAAATATAGTAATCAAAATGCATATTCGATAGCTTGTCATCGGTAGTATCTTCATTCACCCAATGCGGCGGACTTGTCCAGTCTTTTACTCCAATCCATGTTCCAAAAGCCCCAAAGCAACTTCGTTCGCTTCCGCTGCGCGGTTCAATGGGAATTCCCGGAACGCGCTGTAAAAATCCATTGGGCCAGCTACTGTTCCGGTCACCTAATGCAGTGCTTCCGCCACCGATACCGTGAATTCCCCATACCTGAAAAAAATGTTTGCCAACTTCCAGATTTCGATAACGATTGGGACCTGCCTGCACACTCAGGCTAATCCCGAACAAAAGTACAAGAAAATATTTCCACCAGTTTGTTGCTGGTTTCATGTAAACCTCCTCGACTTATAGATAAACAGACAGTCCAAACCAGATTTCACGGCGATGTAAATATGTATTATAAGCACGCTTCGGCATATACGGAACGCCGATATCGGTTCCAAAGGGCACGCCTCGTTCCTTACATTCATTGTAATATCTTTCGATCGCAGCGTCCTCGGCAGCACGTGTGTCTTCATCCAGGTTGCGCCAAATCGAGGTTGCGTATTCCTTGCTGTGCGTTCGAATTTCCCCGTACGCGTTCAACAAAACGTTCATATTTTTATTGTTAAAGAGATTCTTTGCTTCGAGGAAAAACTCGATAGTGCGTCCGCGAATTGTGAAAAGCTTACCAATTCGTGCATCTGTCATTTGGTAATCTTTTAATCGATCCGAATACTGGTAGAATTTCGAGGCTAAATGCTCCGGATTCATTACAAAAGGCAGACCCAGGCGCCAGTAATATTGAAAAGACAGATTGAAGCCACTCAGCGGATGAAAGTCACCGATTCTGGGACCGAAATGCTTGGGGGTTTCAGCAAAGAAATTTAATTTCACCGAATGACTTGTTGGTACGATATAGGTCCGTGGCGCGAAAAATGTCGTTACTGTTAATGCAGAATAGGTATCTTCACCCTCGTGCCGTGTTTCATCGATGATATTATGATATCCGGTTCCGCGGCTGCGGGATGATGTCAGATTATAGCTCACCATCATTCGCCAGTGATCTTGCAGCGGCTTGATAAGTTGTACCTCAAGTCCTTTAATATCGCGCGTTCTTCCATTTTGATATGTACTGTAATTATATGGGAAGGAACTGCCACCAACTCTTAATCGAGTTACATCATTTAACACACTTTTATAATAACCCGATATTGTTAGCCGGAACATATCCGCGATATTTTGTTCGAGACCGGTTTCATATTGAATGGTTTTGGGCAGATCAAGCCAGGGATTACCAAGACGCACGGGTCCTGATGTCTCCCGGAAATGAGTTTGATACATATGCCGGGCGTCGGGCACTGAATAGAAATGACCGTAATTGAAGAAAATCTTGCTGTTGTCACTAATCGGATGAGAAATGCCTAATCGCGGACTCAATCGCCACTTGACCGGAGGTTTTTCACCTTTTCCAAATATTGACCAGGCAAGACTATCCGGATTTTCTGCAAATTTATCGAACGCCGGGTTGAAGGGATCGGTCACATCAAAAACCCTCTGATCCGGTCTGACAACATCCAGCCGCAGACCAGCGTTTATAATCATTCCTGTAAATTCCATGCGGTCGGAAATATAGGCAGCTCCCTGGAATGTCGTCACATCATTACGCTCGTACGTTCCGCTATTTTCCGTCTCTGTTTTCGCCTCGACAATCGTACGTCCGCCGACCGCGTGTTCTACATGAGTCGACAGAGCGTGAATTCCAAATCGCAACTGATGGTGTTTCGTGATCTGACTGGTGAAATCAGTCTTAAACGAATATCGCTCGGCTTTTGAATAATCCGATCGATGTACCCAGCCAAATAACTGCCGGTCGGGATACACAAAGAAATCCGAAGTAGAGCGACCGCCACCGGTCCCGGAATAATCCATCAGCCGTATCATCTTGGTGGAATCTTCCGGAACTTCCGGATCAACATACACCGTATATAAAATTTCATCATCTTTATGACGCGGATTGGGAAACGTTTTGTAGTAAGTACCTGTGCGTGACAAACTGCTCGTGTAATACGTGCTGGTATTCAATTGATGCGTCCAGCGCATGGAGGCGAAATTACGGAAGCGTTTAAAAATTCCCAGATGCGAATCCCGATTGAATGTGTAAGCAGGACTATAGTGGCGCATGTACTGCTCCTGGGTTGTCATTTCCGTCGCTTCCATATCGCCGGCTTCCCAGTTATCCTCATTGTACTGCGTGCTTCCGCCCTCTTCTCCGTAAATTCCGGCGATCATCAATTTCATTCCCGGCTTGAAGAGATGACTCAACTTCAACTGAGTGGTGGATACAGTATAATTTACCGGTGAATACCCGACATAGGTTTGTTGCTTTTGCGAATGTGACGCCATAAATCCGGTGTTGCTGAGAATTGGTACGCCCCATTTCTTCGGCATCAAAGGTCCGGTCATTGTGACTTCATAATCGAAATCCGGTTCATACGCGTAGCGATTCCAGTTTTCGTAGACGCCGTCGAATTCGTCCTCTTCATAATTCTCTACCCAGTACGGTTCCCTCCCTCCGGGTAGTAAGCTGTCGGGACGATTTTTGATCCATTCGTAAAGCTGTGGTGAACGATGCTGCCAGCTCCATGCAGAAAACGCTTTTGAAGCCCCATCCACACTCATATCGATTTTTTCGCCGGTATTCGGATTGGTCCAATGTCGGAAAAAGCCGCCCCAACGGTCGGATGTCAGGTCTCCCCAGCCTCTAAAATCTGCTACGGAATCTTGATCCTGATCGTAAAACGGCAACGGCACGCCATTCTCGTCATACTGAGGGTCATGCAAAAACTTGCCGACTTCCCACCAATTCTCAGGTCCGAAAATATACGGACCAAAATGCTTTTTCATCGCCGGCAGGTAGCGCCCTTCGAAAGAGAGATTGTACTTCTTGGGATTTTCTTTGGTAACTACGTTGATGATCGCCGAGCGGGCGTCACCATACTCCGCACTGAATGCGCCGGTGATGATCTGTACTTCCTGAATGGAGCTTTTATTGACATATGTATACGGGCGTCTGGTTCGCGGATCCCGCAGCGTCATCCCGTCGACCATAAAAGTGAATTCTTTTTCATCATCCCCGCGAATCAGAATTCCTTGCTCTCCCATCACAGAACCGGGCTCGACTCCGAAAATTCCGACCTGGCTTTTTAGCGCATCTTCCAGCCGTGCACCAGTGGGTGTCTGCGTCAATACTTCAGATGTCATAACGTGCTGGGTAAAAGCCACGTCCTTTTGTATTTTTTCACGGTCTGCGGTCACTATCACTGTTTCACCAAGATCGAGCACTTCCTGTGAAAGCTCAAAGTTGATACGCGTCGTGCGATCCACGGTAATTTTTACATTTGGGATTGTAACTGCCTGATATCCCATCATACGAGCTTTTATTTGATACGTACCGGGATATATATTGAGAATGAAATAATCCCCTTCAATATCAGTTGCCGCGCCGAGTTCAGTACCGATAATTGTTATATTTGCACCCGGAAGCGGTTCGTTTGTTTGTTTATCGATGACACGTCCGGCAAGCTTGCCCGTAATTCCGGCGTTCATTTCTCCGACAATGGCAAACAAAAGCAACACAAACAGAATAGCGGAAGAAAATGTTTTTAAAAAACGCATTACGTAATCCTCCGAGAAAAATCTTCACTATCATTTACACCTGAATTTCTAATCGACATCGATTAGAACTGATAATTTAATGAAAAAACGTGAACATTATTAAACACGCCATTCGTCGGTTTATAGCCATAATCAAACCGCATATTACCGAAGTCGCTGTTCCAATTAAGACCAATTCCGGCAGTAAAATTTTCAACAGAATAATCGAATTTATAACCGGTACGAAGGTAGAAAAGATTGTTAAAATTATATTCCAGCCCGATTCTCATCCGTTCGCTCCAGTCACGGGGATTCACCGACTCGATACTCAACGCGATGGATTGATCCTCTTTCGGCTGTCCGATAAGCGTGAATATTTCGGAGGATACACCGATATTGAACGTCAATGGTAAGTCAAACTGTTCCCGGATATATTTTACTTCAGGAGTAAAATTACGGATATACAGACTCAGGTAGATTTCGCGAAATCCGGTGTTGTAAATTGTACCATAATCAAACACTGGAATATCTTTTTTAGCCTCATACTGATAGGGGCTTTCGTAATCAGGCAATCCTTCAACGACACGAAACACGGTATGCGAACCG
>WJJN01000457.1 GCA_014729735.1 Candidatus Zhuqueibacterota bacterium | reverse complement strand
GCGATCAAATTTGAAAGAGTCCCGTATTAGATAAATGCTTCTGAAACCACACCGCGCTCCAGCCGCTTTAAATCACCGCCGGTTTCCCCTGCGCCCTCTTCCCGGTCCCATTCGCTTCCCTGCCCAGACTGGTATTCCTTTTTCATTGCGAACAGTTATCTTTTTATCACCATATTCAAAAATCCGGGCAATGATCTGATCCTTATTCTTAAAATTGATCTTAGATCCGGTGACTGAAATTTCTTCACCATTTTTGATCGATATTTTCTGATCCGTCAGATACCAATTTGGCGCCAGAAATACAGGTAGCTCCTGCTCTTCACTCTTTACAGTTATCAGGAGTCCGGGAAATCTGCCATAATCATTTTGAACAGTATCAAAACGGATTACTTCCCCTGTAAATGTCATCTCTTTCGATGCATCGTACAGTGAAGTGATTTTGCTCTGATTCAATCCTCTGCCGGGTTGAGCCATTAAACTCGTGCTCACGCATAAAATAAGAATAAATAACAATAATGCTTTTTTCATTGAATTATTCCCCAAAAATTAATTTAATATTTTTCCGTTCAGGCACATATTAGTTTGAATTGACTGTGTCAATTCATGCATCGACACAGTCGATGCACTCCATAATTAATGCTGATGCCCTTCATCCCCATGATCGCATTCGTCTTTCTCGACGCCGTAGCCTTTGCCCGCTCCGGGCTGGCACAGGCTTTCGCCGCCTTCCAGCTCACCGGTGCATAATTTTTCGATCACTTCATCGATGGAACCGGTGACACCCAGAATGAAACGTATATTTTTCTGTTCGAACAGCAACCGGGCGCGTTGACCGCCGCCACCGGCAACTACTGCATCCACATTTTGCTGTTCGAAAAATTCCGGCAAAAATCCAGGATGATGACCCGGATTCGGGATCACTGCCCGGCTCTTTACCTCACAGTCATCGATTTCTAATATTGTAAATTCGGGGCAGCGACCAAAATGTGCCGATACATTCCCGTTGTCTGTGGAAATTGCTACTTTCATTCATGACTCCTTGTTCAAAATAGTTCTTGACGGAATTTGTCCATTTTCAAAATGTTTATCTACCCAGCCGGAAACGACATCTTCCCGACAATCAAAATGTTTGATGTAAGGTTTGATGTCCAGCACCGGCGTGCCGTCCAGCATGTCCGCCTCTGCGAAATAAATGCGGTTCTTTTCGATCCGGATGATCCTCACAATGGATATCCCCAGATGGTTCGGTCGATGAGGACTGCGGATCGCGAAAATACCATGCGTTTCATCTTCCAGAAACGGTTTACCCTGGATGTGCTCTTTATCGGAACGGTGGAAATGATAGATCAAAAATGCATGACTGAAATCGTCGAGGTGAATCAATCCATCGATATATTTTTCATCCAGCTCCGCATATCCCTCGCCCTCGGCTCTGAATTTGCCCTGAATCGGAATATCTTTCGTTTCATGGTACGGCGTGTGAATAATACCGATTGGTTTTAATTTGATTGTGTTCATATGTTCTGTTCAAGCCAATAAAAATTCTAAAATTAAAATTGTAGTCCCGTTTCCGGAACCACAGATTACTCAGATTTCTCAGATACAACATCTGTGTAATCTGCGAGATCTGTGGTTAATTTTTGTTTCCGCGGAGCGTATCTTCCACCTCAGCCCAGATTTCCCGGATCGCAGCGGCTGCCGGTCCCGGTTTAAATTCGAATATATTTTTTCCCTCAACCATGGCTCTGGTAGTGCTTTCGTCGTACGGTACTCTTCCCGCGAAATGGACGCCGTTTGTATCGCAGAATTCCATCATCTTTTCCGTAATGTCCGGATTGAGATCTGCTTTGTTCACACACAGGAAAGTCGACAACTGAAAAAAATCACCTGCCAGACTAACCACCCGCTTCATATCGTGGAGTCCGGATAGCGTCGGCTCTGTGACCACTATAACGGCAGAAGCACCTGTAATCGATGAAATAACCGGGCATCCCACGCCCGGTGCACCATCCACGATGATGTATTCGGCATTTTCCTTTTTCGCCATTTGCTTCGCCTGTTTTCGCACCAGCGACACCAGCTTGCCCGAATTTTCTTCAGCAATACCCAGTTTCGCATGAACCAGAGAACCAAACCGGGTTTTCGAGATAAACCACTGTCCGCACAAATTCTGATTGAAATCAATAGCATACGCCGGACAGAACGCGACGCACACACCGCAGCCTTCGCAGGAAACAGGATCGACCACAAAATCCGGTGAAATGGCATCGAAATGACACACTTCGACGCATTTGCCGCACTGTGTGCAATCACCCTGACGGATGAACGCCGTTTTACCACTGAAAAAATCTTCCTGTTGTCGAATATCCGGATTCAGGATCAAATGCAAATCCGCAGCATCAACATCACAGTCTGCAATGACGTTATTTTTCACCAGCGAGGCTAGCGCGGCTGTAATTGTTGTTTTTCCGGTTCCCCCTTTCCCGCTGATAATGACAATTTCCTTCATCGCGCCACTCTCCTTTCCACCTGCGCATATAGCTCACGGAATCTGTCTGCATAATCCGGTTCGATCTCAATGAGCGGTATCCCGCGCGAATATGCCTCGGCGATTTTGCGATCATTTTTGATTTCCATCAAAATGTCGATTCCCTCCATTTGGCAATAGTTACGAACGTTTTCATTTCCGATATCAGAACGATTGATGACCACACCCAGCGGCAGCTTCAGCGTGCGCACCATCTCCACCGCCAGTTTCAGATCATTCAAGCCAAACGGAGTGGGCTCGGCAACAAGGATCACGAAATCGCTGTGTTTCACCGCCTGTATCACCGGGCAGGAAGTTCCGGGCGGAGAATCGATAATTATTGTTTTCGACATGTCCAATTGTTGCTGTACCCTGCGAATCAGCGGCGGAGACATTGCTTCGCCGAGCCGCAAACGTCCGTGAACGAAATCGATCCCGTTCGCCTTTCCCTGCTCCAGCACACCCAACTCCCGATCCCTGGTGGAAATAGCGTTTTCATGACAGATGAGCCAGCATCCGGCACACGAATGGCAAAGTTCGGGAAACACCAGTACGTTTTTCAAAATAACAGCAATTGCGTTGTATTCACAGATTTTCTGGCACTTGCCGCAGTAGGTGCATTTACCTTCGTCAACCACTGGAATCGGCGTTCCGATGGTTGTCGTCTTTTCAATTTCCGGCTTAATAAAAATGTGTCCATTCGGTTCCTCGACATCGCAATCCAGAAATTGCACATTCTGCGCCAGTGCCAACGCCAGATTGGCAGCGATTGTTGTCTTCCCGGTTCCGCCTTTACCGCTGGCAACGCTTATAATCATTTAATAGATTCTCCTGTTCAATCCTACAGTTCATTCAATCGTTTGTGAAGCCGCCCTTGCCGCCTCTTTATTCGCACCAGGGCGGCTCACAAACTAACAGCACCACCTTACCATGCCCGATTTATTCTTTTGTCATAATAGTACCGCATTGCGGACACTCCATTTTATTGCATGGCTTTCCGCGTTGATGAGGGACGGTGGTTCCGCACGACGGACAGATACAGTTTCCGCCGGGACCTGATCCCGGTCGGTTGCCGCCCATTCGTCCGCGACCACCTCCCCTGCCCATGCCTCTGCCTGTTCCGGGTCCCTGTCCTGTGGGACCTGTTCCATCGCCTCTCGGCATAAGAATGACCTCCGGTTTTATTTAATTGCAAAATAGGTGGACTGCAATGCCTTTATGCATTGCAGTGAATCGCATAAAGGCGATTCACTCCGAACCGTCTTATGACTTACTTATGTACTTTTTGGCAAAAATTTTAAGTCTTTTCCTCCCTTCCCCGCCGTCTTCTCTGTCGCGTTTGCTTTCCCCGTGTAAAATCCGATTGTTTGCTCAATCCCACCGGCTTATCGGATTTTTCAATTTTCGAAATAATCAAATCCGCAATTCCCGATATCGCTAATGGCAGCAACGTCTTCCCAATTTTTATCACATTCGATTTCAACTCGGCAGTAATTTCATGCTTTTCAGAAGACTGAACGCTCTGTTGGGTTGTTTCGAGCACTATTCTTTCCAACTGAATTGCGTTATTCGGGCATACATTGACGCAATCGACGCATTCGTTGCAAACGCCCGCATCGACCGATGCCCGCTCATCCACCATGTAAATCGCGCCAGTGGAACATGCATCCATACACGCGCCGCAGCCATTACATTTTTGCTGATCGATCGAAATCATTTCTACCTTCCGGGCCCGAGTCCCCTGCCGCGACCGCCGCCTCCGCCCATACCGCGATGCGCCGGACCGATTTCGCTGATGGGTTTCAATTTTGCGCTTTTATAATCATCGATTGTCTGCGCCACGGTTCCGCCAGCGGATTGATACATTTCAATGCCTGCGGCACTCAATGTCTGATGTGCATTGGGTCCGACACTTCCGGTTATCACCGCCTGGACTCCCCTGGAGCTCATTAACTGACCTGATTGAATTCCTGCACCATGAGCAGCCTCATTGCCTTGGTTTTCGATTGCCTCGAATTCCATTGTATCCGGATCGATGATTATAAAATACTGTGCCCTTCCAAAGCGCGGATCTACCTGCGCATCAAGATCGGCTCCCATAGATGTAATCGCTATTTTCATTAAATGCCTCCTGTCATGAATTTTCGTTTTTAATAGTTTAATTCTTTTCAGTCCTGCCTCCGCCACACCAGTGCCGTCCGCGATGCCCCCGCCGGCGGCAACCGGGCATCCTGAATCCCGGCGAGAATAAGTGCCGTGTGCGATAGGCTTCCATCACATCATTGATATGTCCCTTTACCCATGGGATGACCTGTATTCCCTGTCCTTCCAGCATTTGGCTGGTGCATCCGCTAATTGCTCCACAAATTAAAACCTGTGCTTCATTTGCCTTTAATTGATGCAGTAATGTATTTGGTGAACTATCGCGGATAATCAATGTCCGTGGTTTTTCAATCTGCCCACTGCGTGAATCAAAAATAACAAAACGATCGGACGATTCAAATAATGATGCAATTCGGTCACCATAAGTTGCTAGAGCAATATTCATGTCACTGATTCTCCATTTTCCACTTATATTTGCAAGATTGGTACCAAATAGCCATTAAAGGACTTTAGCAATTGATATTTAAAGTGTTAACGTAAGTTGATTTAACATCAGGGATATCAAGCATGATGCAATATGCACCCGTTTTTCTTTTAAAAGGGTGAATTATGAAACCGTTACGCTGGCATAAAAAAAATCCCCGGCAAAGATTTTACTCTTTGCACGGGGACTTCGCTCTCAACAAGCAGTCATGGCGCATGCGCCATAACGCCCATTGATAATGAGGATAGTAAAATGAGGGAGATAGGGTGAACTCTTATAAAGACCTTATTTTAGATTATGCTTGTTTAATTTGTTATAGAATCCCCGACGGCTCAAGCCCAGTAGCTCCGCGGCTTCGGTTCTGTTATTATTAACTGCGCCAAGGGTCTGCACGATCATTTCGCGTTCGATTTTCTTCAGCGGCGTACCAACCTGAAAGCGGATTCCGGATTTCTTTGTATGTGTCGATCGAAACCGGCTTGGAAGATTGTCTGACGTAATCAGTTTATCTTCGCACTCCACAACCGCACGTTGTATGACATTTCTCAGCTCCCGTACATTCCCGGGCCAATCGTACTCCAGGAAAATGTGATGACATTCGGAGCTTATTTTTTCAATATCCTTGTTGAATTTTGCGTTGAATTCTTTTAAAAAATGTTCGACCAGTGCGGGAATATCTCCCTTTTTATCCCGTAACGGTGGCATTGAAATGCGAAATACATCCAGGCGATAATAAAGATCTCGCCTGAAACTTTTCTCCCGGATCATCTTTTCCAGATTGGCATTTGTCGCCGCGATAATACGCGCGTTGTTTTCGATTTCCCGTTTTCCTCCCAACATGCGAAATTTTTGATTTTCGAACATCCTCAGCAGACTCACCTGTGTGTTTGTATCTATCGACCCGATTTCATCTAAAAATACCGTTCCGTCCTTTCCTTTTTCGAAAACGCCTTTTTCTTCTGCTATAGCACCGGTAAAAGCACCTTTCTCATGACCAAACAGCACACTTGCCATTAAAGTAGTCGGCAGTGCACTTAAATTGATCGGAATGTACGGTCCTTTGCAGCGTTTGCTGAAACGATGAATAGCGGCTGCTGCCAGCTCCTTGCCGGTACCGCTCTCCCCAATTAGCAAAATAAGAACATCCGTGGCTGCGGCTTTCAGAATCTGCTTGTAAAGATTCTGCATAACATATGAGCTGCCAATCAGCCCATCGAACCGGTCCACTATTTTATTTTGCCTGATCGCTGTGATAGGGTCCATTTTTTTTCTTTCTAAAATTAAGTATTGCGTTTATATTTTTACATTTTACAAAACTTACATTTTTAGAGATCTAACCAAATGAACCGACGATAGTAATCGTCCTGCGGGTAAATTCATCTGTCGGTATTTTGATAATCTCATTATCCCTGTCCATGTTGAAATACATATCTGGTTGCTGAAATACTTTGCGGCTGCAATAGACGCGTATATTTGAAATAGTCCCTAACAACGATAAAACTCCATATTCGATTTCAGGAAATAACTGTTGATATTCTGCTTCGCTCACAAGTCGCACAGAATCCGCACCGGATAGCGCTTTTATATGATCAAGATTGATCTCCTCTGATTCTGCCAGCAGCAATATTGCATAGTGATTATCCACATTTATTATGGAAGCTTTACAAATATTCTCGTTCGATCGGGAATCATGCCACAATAATTCCCTGTCCATATCTGCCGGATATGTAACATAATTCATGTCCAGCGAATCAAGGTACTTCTTAAAATTGGATCCCATTGATGCGATGCTCCTTTGATCTACTTAATTACTGTAGATGCAGGTGACTTTTATCCTCTTTTATCAACTTGCCTT
>WJJN01000456.1 GCA_014729735.1 Candidatus Zhuqueibacterota bacterium | reverse complement strand
GTTCCCCCCTTTGAAGGGGGGACAGGGGGGATGTCACTTAATTTCAATCACTTATGATAACATCCCCCTAAATCCCCCTTCAAAGGGGGACTTCCAATTTGCCTACTTCAGGGCTTTTCTGAACAAACGGGATAGCCGTAAACTTGTGGATTTAAACGCATAAAAATGAGTGGAAGTTCGAGAAATGCTTTCACCAGGATAAAAGAAACCCCATCACCAGGGCGATGATGGGGCGGCAGATACCAGATTTTATGTGGTTGTTACGTTCACTGCTTGTAGTCCTTTATCAGTTTGAACTACCTCAAATTCGACGTGTTCGCCTTCATTTAATTTTTTGAACCCATCTCCATTGATTGATTTGTAATGAACGAAAACGTCCTCACCGGATTCTCTTTTAATGAACCCATAGCCTTTAGTAGAGTTGAACCACTTTACAGTACCCTGTTCCATAGAACTAAAACCTCTCTTTTAAAACAGTTAACCAATACCAAAAACCTATCTCCCGAATCCGCCCTAAAACTATTTCATTATTTGCAGCTAAATTTCATATAAGAGCGAATAATGAGATATGGTTTAAAACGAATTACGTAAAAAGATAAAAAGTATTTTTTTTAAAATCAAGTATTTTTTAAAATATTTTTACAATCTTTTAAGGATTTATAGTATTCAAATGAATTCATGTTAATTTGAATTGATTACAACTGTACTAATTTTATTAGCATAACGTAATATATTTGTATTCGTATGAAATGAATATATATATTGTTTTTATATTTCTTTTAAAAATATTGATATGAACTATTATCGGATTTTTTAACGATGAAACTTTGACAACGGAACGACGAACGAATTTGGATTTTATTAAAAATTGAATCATTTTCAAAATTAGTGCTTGATTATCTAACTTATTTTTTTTATTATTATTACATCAGAAGAGCATTAATTTAACCGTGAAACGGAGTAAATATGCGAAAACAAAAACAGGTGTTGACAATTATTATTACTTTCTGCTTACTGCTGGCGGCAAGTAATGCCGGCGCTCAGTTCAAAGTAAAAAGATTGGAGTTGTCTTCATTTTTATCCTTTGAAGAGAAGACATTTGAGCCATTTCCGATGGTCCGTTACAATAGGGTAGAAGGCTTATTTCTGGGGGCAGGTCTTACTGTAAATCCCCCCATGCTGCCGGCTGTTGCTTTTACCCTCAGAGGCGGATATGGAACTGGCAATGAAGAATGGCGCTATGAAGCTGATATTGAAAAATCTTTTTTCGAAATGAATCAATTGCAAATCGGTGCCGGATATTTTTATTCCACGTCGTCGCTCGATGACTGGTATATCGGCTGGATCGAAAACTCTCTGGCAGCTGTGCTTTTCAGCAATGATTATATGAATTACTTCGCTCGAAAGGGATTTGAGGTATTCATTAATAAGGATTTTTTTGATAACAAATTTCGTGTACGGCTGGAAACAGCGAATTATGACTATGAATCCATGCCACGCGAAACCAACTGGTCGCTGTTCAGAAGGGATCATAAATTTCGTCTGAATCCGCAAGTGGCAGAAGGCAATGAAACCAGCCTAAGGTTGACTCTCTCTTACGATGGTCGCGATAATCCCTTGTTCCCGCTAAGCGGCTGGCTGATCGATGGAATTTATGAGCGCACGTTCAATGATTTTGAGACAGATGGTTTGTTCATGACTGTTCGCAGGTATCAAACGACATTCGGATCTCAACGAGTGAGGGCAAAAGCATTGTTAGGAGCGCGGACTGGCAGCATAGCCGAACAGCATTTAATGGATCTGGGTGGATTGGGAACACTGCCGGGCTATGAGATAAAAGAATACTCCAACGGTAACCGCTTGCTATTGTTAAGCCTCAGTTACCAGTTTGGCGGCGATATTTTAAGCAAAATACCACTCAGTTTTATCCCGATTTATGATGCGATGTCGCTTTCTCTATTCACTGATAGCGGTTGGTTATCGCTGGTAGACAAAGATGCTGCAATTTTTGAGGGATTCGATAATGTCCGGGTGGATCACATGAAAACAGATGTCGGTCTTGCTCTTTCGGTGTCCGAAGAAATGCTGGTGATGAAATTTGCCAAACGAACGGATCGAAGTGAGGATGCATGGCACTTTTTGCTGCGGCTGATGTATAAGTTCTAAACAGGGCATATTGATATTTAATTATACAGCGTGATGAGTATGCGATTGAGATTTCTATTGTTATTTGTCATTTTGACGAGTAAATTCGGGATGGGACAGATTTATTATAATTCGGTAGAATTACCGCTTGAATTGGCTTCTGATTCGGTATTTATCGAGATTGAACGTATCGATTTAATTGGAAACGAGAAAACACGTGACTATGTCATTTTGCGGGAGCTTCATTTTGAAAGTGGTGATTCACCAAGTTTGGATGAGATTTTTCAGGCACAAAAGCGGGTATTGAATACATTTTTATTCAACAGGGTCATTTTCGATCTTGTTGGAGATATGGAAACCGGATGCATTTTAATGGTTACAGTCAGCGAGCGTTGGTATATTTTTCCTGTTCCGATTTTTTACCTCAATGAAAGAAGCTGGGATAAAGTCTCTTATGGCGCAAAGCTGCTATATTATAATTTTCTTGGCAGAAATATCCTGCTAAACTGGACAGCAGCCTTTGGGTATGATCCGCAATTCAAATTTGCTTATCGTGATCTCTGGTTCGGTGGTGACTTGAAGCTCCTGACAAATTTTCAGATTTATAAAAGCAGTAACCGAAGCAGAACATTGCTTTATGAACGGGAGAGGGATGAGCGGTACGGCTTCGATTGGTTGATCGGCAAGCGTTTCGGGTATTATTTTTATTTATTGTTTCAAATCGGATATCTGGAATTGAAACATCCGCGAATTACGCTATCAGATGATAATAAGGATGTATTGCCGAGCGTGGCGATCAGCGTTCAGTATGACAATCGCGATTTGAAAGAGTATCCACACAAAGGATTTAATGCTGCGCTATGGTGGAGGCGGGTGAAACATAAAAGTCCCATTAATTACACGCGCTACGGTGGGGATATTCGCGCGTATATACCGGTGACGACATATACCACTCTTGCGCTGCGCGGCGGTGTCCAGTTGAGCGATGGTTTGATTCCACTTTACGAGCATAAATTTCTCGGTTACGATGAGCGTATCCGCGGGCAGTTTTATGAAAAACATGAAGGAGAAAACCTGATTGTCGGAGGCGTG
>WJJN01000455.1 GCA_014729735.1 Candidatus Zhuqueibacterota bacterium | reverse complement strand
TGAAAAATAAATCAAGGATATTTAATAGATGATCAAAAAAGTACTGATCGCGAACCGCGGTGAAATTGCGGTTCGGGTAATAAAAGCATGCCGCGAGATGGATATCGAAACAGTGGCGATTTACTCGGAAGTCGACAGCAATGCACTGCATGTCCGGTTGGCGGATAAAGCGATGCTGATCGGTCCGCCGGCGCCGCGGGAGAGTTACCTCAATATTGACAAAATTATTGATACTGCAAAAGAGGTAAACGCGGATGCGATTCATCCGGGTTATGGATTTCTGGCGGAAAATGCGGAATTTGCCCGGCGCTGCGAAGAAACCGGGATCAATTTCATTGGACCGACATCGGAGGCGATGGCGCTGCTGGGAGACAAGATCGAATCCCGGCAGACAATGATCGCGGCGGACGTACCCGTGATACCGGGCATGGAAGCCAAAGCGGTTTCGCTGGCTGATCTGGCAAAAGAAGCAAAAGCGATCGGCTATCCGGTGCTGCTGAAAGCATCTGCCGGAGGCGGCGGCAAGGGAATGCGCATCGTGGAGTCGGCGGACGAGCTGGAAGGCGCAATGGAAGCCGGAATGCGCGAGGCAAAGTCCGCGTTCGGAGACGATTCCGTCTATCTTGAAAAATATATCGAAAAACCGCGGCATGTGGAATTTCAGGTGCTGGCAGATACGCACGGGAACGTGATCCATTTATTCGAACGTGAGTGTTCCATTCAGCGCAGGCATCAGAAAATCATCGAGGAATCCCCGTCCGTCGCGCTGGATGATGAGCTGCGGCAGCGAATGGGGGAGACGGCGATCCGGGTGGTGAAATCGTCGGGATATACCAACGCCGGAACGGTGGAATTTTTGCTGGACAAGCATAAAAATTTCTATTTTCTGGAAGTGAACGCCCGGCTGCAGGTGGAGCATCCGGTGACGGAATTTGTAACCGGCGTTGATCTCGTGAAGCAGCAGATCAAAATTGCGAACGGCGAAAAGCTGGAGCTGCGACAGGAGGATTTGCGACAGAAGGGACATGCCATCGAATGCCGTATTTATGCAGAAAATCCGCAGAATAATTTTCTGCCGTCGCTGGGCAAAATCCTGTTCGTGAATGAGCCGGTGGGTCCCTGGATTCGCAACGACTCCGGGATATTTGCCGGGATCGATGTTTCCATGTATTACGATCCGATTCTGGCGAAGCTCATCGTCTGGGGAGAGAACCGGGAAGATGCGCGGAGACGGATGAAGACTGCGCTGGAAGATTATGCCATTCTGGGGATCAAAACGCAGATCCCGTTTTTAAAAGAAGTAATCGAGCATCCTGAATTCATTAAAGGAAATACGATGACGAATTTCATCCCGCAACATTTCCCGGAATGGAAGGGAGACCGGAAGCATCAAAAAATCGCGCTAATCGCCGCGGCGATCAATTCTTATGAAAACTTCAGGATCAAAAAGACGGGATCAAAAAAAGTACAGGTCACTCCCTGGCAGACGGTCGGTCAATGGGAAATTTTGAAATCCTAATTTGTCAATCGAAAGTAATTCTATGGAATTTGAATATAAAACTGCAGATACACTACACTCTGTTTCAATCGAAAAAAAAGAAGATGCTTACGTCATCAGCACCGGTGATGACAGCATCACTATTTCACCGCGACAACTCCTTCCGAATTTCATGTCGCTGGATATCGATGGCAAAACGACGAAAGTTTATTTTGCCCGGTCAGATGGCAAAATATATGTGTTTATAAACGGCTATCAATATGAGCTGTTGGATATCGTTCGTGAAAGCCAGACCACGGTCTCCAAGGATCATGCCCATATGGAAGGCGAGGCTGAGATTTCCGCTCCAATGCCCGGAAAGATTTTAAAGATATTTGTGAAAGAAGGAGATGAAATCAAGGTTAAGCAAAAGCTCTTGATCGTGGAAGCCATGAAAATGGAAAACAGCATCACAGCGCCGATTGATGGAACGGTGAAACGGATCAATTTCAAAGAGGGAGATTTGGTGGATACAGGACAGCCGATTATCGAGATCGAATAGCAGTGATCTGTTTCGTTTTGATACAAAATTTATACCTACCAAATAATTTTTTAAATGATAATGTAATAATAATCAATCGCTAATGTAATAATGGCGTTTCAATGGTATGTAAGTTGCAAGCTTAACGGGCATTAATATAAATGAGGAATTGATGCCCATGAAAATAAAAACGCTACTATTACTCAGCTTTTGTATTTGTGCACAGTTCGGTGCGTTGATGGCTCTGGAAAACGGAAATGACTGGCTAAGACGCGGCATAAAAGAAGCCGATTATCAGGAAAAGGTGAAATGCTTTGAAAAAGCTATTGAACTGAATCCGGGACTGGTGGATGCACATTACAGACTGGGGCTTGCGTATCGCGATATCGGCGAACTGAACAAAGCTGAGCGCGCATTCAATGCAGCGCTGCGGGCGAGTCCGGATAATGTCGACAATTCCATTAAATTGAATATAATTTATGAACTTGGAATGACATATGTCAAATTGCGAAAACATAATTATGCGAAAGAAGCACTGCAATATGCACTGAATATCGCACCCCGCGGGGAAATGCGCTGCAATATTCTATATGAATTAAGCAAAATTTATCTGACATTGGAAGATTTCGATAGAGCGATCTCGTCATTGGAAGAGGGGATTGAGGCAAATCCTAAAAATCTCGCGTCGTTCAAGACTGCAATAGATAATGCCCGCCGTTCCAAACAATTACACACAAATTATAAGGAAGGATTAACAAACTTCCAGCAGGGTTTCTACTCAGAGGCTGTGGAGGCGTTCGCAAAAGTTGTTAAAATCGATCCGAATTTCAGAGATGCTGCGGATAAGCTTTACCAGTCACAAATCCGTCTTTCCCGACTCAATGACAAATTAATGGCGACCGAACAACGAAATCGCTCTTCCCGTGATCATTCGCAGCCTGACGAACGGAAAACTTCGACCGCTGAAAAAGCAGATAGCGGCAGGTTGTCTTATAACGAAGAATCAAACAACGAAAGAAATTCAGGAATTCGGAAATCCGGTTCAAATTCTGATGATCAATATCTGGATCAGCTATACGAACAGGGGATGTCTGCCTTGCGGAATGATCGCTGGCGAACTGCTTTGAAAAATTTTAAGAAGATTCAGGAAATGAACCCGAACTATCGTGATATTAGTTCGCTTATTATGGAAGCACGACTTGGTATGGAGAGTGTTCAGGAGCTTGAACAGGTTTCGAAATTTTATAATCAGGCTTTGGAAGAATTTGAGAAAGGGGAATGGCTAAAGGCGATTGTTGAATTCGAGAAGGCAAAAATGCTCTATCC
>WJJN01000454.1 GCA_014729735.1 Candidatus Zhuqueibacterota bacterium | reverse complement strand
TCCAGCCTGTTGAAAGCTTTCTCGATATCTTTCAATGCTTTCTCGAACTCACTTTTCTTCGAAGCATCTAATTTCACTGCCAGGGTTTTCACACCCATGGAGGAAATGATCGATGCCCTTTCTTTTGCACTTTCAAAATTCAAATCAAGGATCGCGATATCGGCTCCGGCTTTTGCCAGTCCTTCTGCCATGCAGCCCGCCAGCACGCCACCACCACCGACGACTGCTGCGACCTTGCCTCTCAATCCGAACATGTCATCAAGATAACTCATTTTTTCTCCTTAACTTTTTACAAATTATAAAAACAGGCGTTTGATATGCCGCTCGAAAATATTCTCCGTGACATTCTTCGATACGATCTCCGAATTCGCTCGTACCGCATTCAAATAGCGGTCGCCCATTTCTGCCGCGACCTTGTACCCGACATGCAGCAATTGCCGGAAATGCGGATTGAACCCGGGATTATCCTGATCATGTCGCAATGCAGCAGCATACGATTCGCCGCTCCACGAGTCCACTTCATCGGGCGAAGGCAGTTTTCTTGGATCGATATCGATCACTGCTGCATACGGACCGCACAGTTCGTCGTATCGATTGTAGGCGTTGCGATAAACTTCCTTCACCAGCGCCTGCCCGTCCTGGTTTCCTTCTGCCAATCCGATTAATTCTTCCAGCCATGTGGTGCCGGCTGTTTTCAGATGCAGCCCGGCATCCATTTTTCGGATGATCTCTCCCATCGGTTTGTAAATGGAAAATTTATCGCTACCGGAGTGCACGCTCAACTTCAGATTATCCTGCATTGAAAATTCCCTGATCGCGAATTGAATGACCGCGATATCCTGCTCGAATTCTTTCTTGAATTGATCGATGGCACCAACGTAATCCACGCCTTTATTAAAACGACCGGTAAATTTCGGTGCAATTGTCTGCGCCGGTATTCCTGCATCAGAAATCATCGCCAATATGAACAGCATCTCCACCGGCGTCTGCGGCTCGTCAGTTTCATCCATGGAAACCTCCACCACAAATGATCCGCTATCCTTCTTGCGCGAAATATGCTTATAAATTTTCGCCGCCTCATCGATGGCAAAAAGAAATTTATTCGCGATCTGCTCGAGCCGTTGCTCGGTGATTTTGAACGTATCGCTGATCCCGGGAATCGACATTTCACCAATATATTTTTTATAAGATTCGATAAATTTATCAATCTTTGCACCATCGGCTTTCTCGCCGATAAAGTCCGCCACATCGAGTGTGAAAAAATCGCTGGAATCGATGAAGAAATCCACATTCTTCAAACCGACATGATCGGCATCCACGAAATATTGCCCGTTCCAGCCGAGGGCTTTAACAGCATCGTCCGCTTCCTTGCGGGTAGACGTCGGCTCGCTTTTCACAATCTGATGCTCCCGGAACGATTTATTCCAGACCGGTGTAATTTCCAGTCCCAGTTCACTTGCTTTTTTGATCGCATCGAGCTGCGCCTTTCCCTGCTGCGCAAACCGGTCTCCGATGCCCATCGAATATTTTCCTATTTTCAAATTGCTGCCCCTTTCATTTTAATGTCACATCATTTCTTTGGACCGCACGACTGCCGTTTCACCAGATGCGCGTCCAATACTATTTTTTCATTTAATACTTTATCCCGAACCAGAATCTGATTGATCAGCAACGTCGCGGCTGCTTCCCCGATTTCATAAGTCGGCATGTGCACCGTCGTCAGCGGGATCCGGGCGCTTTCGCAAAAAGCAATATCATCGAAGCCGATGACCGAGACCTGCTCCGGGATCCCGATCCCCATTTCAACCAGCGCGTCCACCAGCCCGACAGCAACGAGATCGTTATAACAGAAAACAGCGGTGGGTTTATCACCGCTACTGCTGAAAAGCGCAGTCCCGGTTCTATATCCGTCTTCGATATTTGATCCTGCCTGAATAATCAAATCCTTCCGGATTGGAATGTTGTGATCAATCAACGCCTGCCTGTAGCCTTCCAGCCGGTTCTCGCTGTGCGCCGAATACTGCGGACCTGCGAAATAGGCGATATCCGTATGCCCCAGCTCGATCAGATAGGAAATCGCCCGGTATGCTGCCTGAACATTATCCACACTTACGACATTCGTGGTAAAGTTCTGAACCGGCTCCAGCATGACCAGCGGATACTTAAAGCGCAGCAGCTCCGCCAGGTAGGTAAAATCCTGATTTTCTCCGTGCAGCGGCGAAAGGATCAATCCATCCACCTGCTGGTTGCGCAATGTATCCACGCTCTGCCTCTCCTGCTCCGGATCGAGCTCCGAGCTGCCCAGCAAGACCGTATAACCGCTTTTCACGCAGACATCGAAAACGCCTTTCATCACTTTCGCAAAATACGGATTATCGATTTCCTTGATCACAAGCCCAATACTTTTCGTCTGGCGAATGGACAGCGACCGCGCCACCTGATTCGGGCGGTAGTTCAGCTTTTCGATCACCGCCAGCACTTTTTTGCGTGTGGCTTCCGAAACTGTGTTTTTATCGTTCAGAACCGCGGAAACAGTCCCTTTTGATACATTTGCCATTCTGGCGACATCGCCGATTGTAATGTTCATGGAATTTATTTTTATATTTAATTTTAGTTGAAAACGCTACTCGCTTTGGTTCAGGATCTAACATCCCCGGAGCTATATCAAAAGTCATTTTTTGGTGTCATTCCTGCGAATGCAGGAACCCCTGACTTTTTGATAATTTGGAGATTCCGGGACAAGCCCGGAATGACATCAAAAGATAAAATCGGACTTTCGATACAGTCCCCTGCAGTTAGGAC
>WJJN01000453.1 GCA_014729735.1 Candidatus Zhuqueibacterota bacterium | reverse complement strand
TATAAGCAGTCCATTTCAATCGTAAACTTATGTGAGGTCATTTTCCATGAAAAAATCAGTCCTTCCTTTCGTTTTAACATCCATGCTTTTTCTGGCAACGAATGCCTTTCTGATCGCACAAAATTCCCCGGAAAGTACTGACAAACCAGCGCACGATCAATATCCATCTTCAAGTAAGTGGAACGACGATCTGTCAATTACAGGACAATGGTTTTTATCCTATCTGGCTGGCGAGAAAAAAGGGACTGAATTTAATCAATTTGATCTAAAACGCGGCTATATCAACATTCGGAAAAAGTTCTCACAAAAAATTTCCGTGCGCATGACACCGGATATTTCAGTCGACCGTGAAGGCGACGGAGAAGGCGATATCGAAATGCGGCTTAAGTACTGCTATCTGAAATACAGTCTTCCGAATTTGTCATTTTTTACGACACCTTATCTTGAATTCGGACTGGTTCACAGACCCTGGATCGATTTTGAGCAAGAGATTAACCGCTATCGTGTCCAGGGAACAATGTTTCTGGAACGCATCGGCATGGTAAACTCCGGGGATTACGGCGTTACGTTTATTTCTGACCTGGGCGGCACATTGAGCGATGAATTGATAAATGTCATAAATAGTCCGCACACAGGGAAATGGGGAAGTTTTGCCATTGGTTTGTACAACGGAGGTGGGTATCATGGGCTGGAAAAAAATATGAATAAAACCCTTGAAACCCGCGTGTCAGTTCGCCCGCTGTCACAATTTTTCCCCTATTTGCAGTTAAGCTATTATGGCGCGTATGGAAAAGGAAATACCGAAGCTGCGCCTGACTGGGTTCTGAACTGCGGATTCATATCACTGGAACAAAAAAATGCGATCCTCACTGCCATGTACAGCCAGGGACGCGGCAATTATACCGGCACGCTTTTAAATAATCAGGATGAATCAATGAAACATAGCGGCTACTCGCTTTACACTGAAATTTTATTTTTAAATCGAAAATTCAGCATCATCGGCAGATATGATTACAATGATCTGAATCCGCTTTCTGCAAATAATCCATATTCGCAGCGCTACATTGCGGGACTGGCATACCATTTTAGCGAAGGCTGCAAAATCCTAATTGATTACGATAATGTCTGCTTCCAACATATTGACGAACCAAATGAAAAAGTTTTCGAATTCGCGGTTGAATTACGGTATTAATTTTTTTTGACAAGTTCATTTTTGTTTCGAATTTGACTATTGATTTTTGGAAATTTCTTAAAATTTATTTTAAATCAGATTCATTGATAAAACTTATTCAGGTGTCTCTGTTTTTATTTTGTTGCTATTTGCGCTAATTGATATTACATCCATAATTCTATAATGAAAATTCCAATTCTTTTTCTGTCACCGTAGATTTAATCTGTGTAATCAGCGGAATCTGTGGTGATACTTTAAATTCAGACTATTCGCTTAGCAATTCATGATAAAAATAATTTTCCCATTCTTTTTAGTCCCGGAAAATAATTTTTCGGTTGCATCCTACCGCGAAAAAATGTATCTTCTCCCTACTTCTTTAATCTATTATGATCACAATAATATTGAACAATGATGACACAAAATAGTATTCTTTTTTACAGATTCAGAATTTTAATTCTGATTGCGTTCTTCTCTACTTTAGTTTCTGTTGATAGCTACTCCCAAACCTCTGCTTATCCGGATCAGCATTTTTTAATCACCGGCGCCGACAGCCTGCTCAGTGACGCTGAAACAGTTCTCAACATAGAACAGACCGATGATGGTAAAAGCATCCGGCTTTCCGATAATGTCACCAGTGGCTATCTTTTTCTGGAACCACAGAAATCGGAGCATCCATTCAATATCGGACTCGCGTCCTGGAACGGTCTCGTCGAAGATGATCAGTCAGCGTTCCGGGTTTTCGTGCGAGTGCCTTACGGCGATGACTGGTCCCCGTGGTTGGAGGTCGGCTTCTGGAAGGCGAATATCTGGGGATCGAAACAGACGTCCTTCGGCGGCGGATATGTGGATATCGATATTCTCACGCTGAAATATTTCGTCACCGAATGGCAGTTTGCCGTGGAAATGAAACGGCTTTCAACATCAGATCCCTCGCCCGCGCTTCATTTGCTTTCTTTTTTCATGAGTGATTCCCGGACGACAGATCGCCTGGATTACACCGAAATTCTGAATGATAATCCACCCGAGATTTTCATCGAGACCGATTTTGTGGCACAGCGAAAGGTCGATCCGCAAATCGGCGGCTCCATCTGTTCGCCGTCCACAGTTTCCATGATACTGCTCAGCTACGGTATCGACGTCGATCCCTATCAATTTGCGCTGGATACGAAAGATCCATATTATGGCATCTTCGGCGTCTGGCCCCGGGTTGTGCAAAATGCGTCCGAATTCGGACTACGGGGCATGGTCACCCGGTACCGTACCTGGTCTGATGCCTACCATGTCCTGGCACAGGGCGGCAGAATCGGAATGTCCATTGGTCCGCCGCTGTACGGCGGACATCTGGTAATGCTGGCTGGTTTCACTGAAAACGGCGATCCAATTGTTCATGATCCGGCGAAAACATATAACGGATATGGATATGTGTTTGACAAGAGTCAGCTCTCCCAGAGCTGGTTTAATAAAGGCGGCGTTGGCTACACCTTCTATCCGAATGACACCACGGATTTCACCGACATCCGCATCGCCGGAAACGACGATCCGCAAATTCCGGCGCAGGTGACCCTGCATCCGAATTACCCCAACCCGTTCAACGCATCGACAACGTTTTTCTACGAACTAAAGGACGCCGGATTCGTCGATTTTTCTATTTATAACATGCTCGGCGAAAAAATCGTCACACTGGAAAATTCGCATCAACCAGCGGGACAGTATCTTCTGAAATGGAACGGCACGG
>WJJN01000452.1 GCA_014729735.1 Candidatus Zhuqueibacterota bacterium | reverse complement strand
GCCAGCAGCTCTTCTTTGATCATATAATTCAGATAAGATTCTTTCGGATTTTTTCCCTGTTTCAAATGAGGTAACCCGAATTCATAATTGTACCGAAATTCATCTGCCGTAATCACGTTATCCCCGACTTTTGCCAGTACAACCTGCGGTTCTTTTTTCCCACAATTCTGAAGTGCCGCAATCAAAATTATTACGACCAGTATTATCCGAAATTTCCAGTTAATAAAATTCATCTATGAATTGCTCCTTTAATTCTGCTTCTTCGAGGTCAGTTTTCCGAACTTCACACCTGAATTATTCACATTTTGTATAATGCCGGCATTGGCGAGTTCTGACCGGTATGTCTGATTTCATGTAAAATATCATTCCGGGCTTGTCCCGGAATCTCATAATTATTATTATGTTGGAGATTCCTGCATTCGCAGGAATGACACACAAAAATGGCTTTTGCTGCAGCACCAGTCAAGCCTGTCACACAGTTGGACTTTCGTCCAAATCTCGCCTTCATAAAAAATACAGGTTGCAAAATTCGGAAATCGTGTTCTGAAGCAATTGATTACTTTAAAAACACTGCCCGTTGGATTTGCACGAAATCTGGCGTTTCAAACCGGATAAAATAGATTCCGCTGCTAACAGTTTCGCCGGCGTTGTTTTTGCCATTCCATTCGAGTTGATGAGTTCCGGGATTTGTCTCTCCGCTAAAAATCGATCGCACTACTCTGCCATTTATATCGCAGATGGTCAACGTCAGCCGGACGCGTTCTTTCAAATCGAATCGAATCCTGGTGGCATTATTGAACGGATTTGGATACGCCCGGTAAAACCGAAATTGCTCCGGCATGTCACTCTCATTTAAAATACTCTGCCCGATGGCGCTTACCGGCTTTTCGATGGTCAATTCATCGATTATTTGCCCCTCTTTATTGATCGCCTGTAGCTCCAGGATATTATCCTGAAGCCGGATGTATGTAAAATGATGCTGATTCACCCGGACCGTGACATGTTCATGATCATACGCCTGCACGCCGGACTCCAGGGGGGCACCACCCCCGCCGGTAATAATATAACAAACGCCATTTAAAATACCACGTTCGTAATTGTGCGTGTGACCGCTGAAAGTCATGTCAACACCGTATTGTTCGAACAATGGCACCAGATGCTGCCGGACATTCATTTCCCCCGGATACCCTTCCCATCCTTCGCTCCACGGTGGTTTATGAAAATAAACGAATGTCCACATGGTTTCGTTCCGCATCTCCGACCGTAAATCCTGTACCAACCATTCATACTGCGGAGTACCCGGATTATATGGAGACTCCGTATCCAGAGAAATGAAATGCGCATGCCCGTAATTGAACGAATAATAGCGCTCGGTGCTGTCGGGATTATTGTGCGGCAAATTAAACGAAGCCAGGTAGGTTTGCGCATTATCATGATAGTTATCATGATTTCCGATGCACGGAAAGATCGGATTATTTTTTAAGATGTCTTTATATGGTTGATAAAATACCAGATCATATTCCTCACCATGATGCTGATTCACATCCCCTGCGTGAAGACCAAAATCATATTCGACTTTCATGATTTGATTTGCGACCTGCAATTGCGCCGGTGTGCTGCCAAATCCAGCATACGGGCTGGTATCTCCGATCACGAAAAATTTCACATTTTTAGTCGTGGATGGCTTCGCGGTGTAAAAGAATTCGCAATCTGTGGTGTCGTCCTCGAGAACTACCTGATAAAAGTATTTGCTCCCGGATGCAAGTTCTGCAATCTTTACCAGATGTTCCTGTACCTGCTCTTCATGCAGAATCGTGTTTTCGCAGGCTTCGGTTTCTCCCCACAGAAGATGCGTTTGTAATGGAACGCTTGTATTCCACTGGACAAGTATGGAGCCGATCGTCGGTAATTCAACGTGCGGATAGCGGGTGACAATTTCCGGTGGTGGTGGATCCGATGTCAGGAAATACAGCCCATACTCACCCATGGGCGGATGTGTTTCACTGATAGTTTGCCCGAAATTGGTATTGTAGAAGCTCCTGACAGAAATATAATAATCACCGCTCCGGGGAAATGTACCGCTTACTCTTGAAAATGTACAATTGACTGATCCACTGGATGTACTCACTGTTCCAATATCATCATTTTCCGCAATGACTGTTCCCCAGACATCCTGCAAGGTCATGTAGGTATCGGTATCGCGCACGTCGAGATCATAAATTGGCTTTGTTCCTATGATGAATTGATATCCAGCTGTTCCCGAAATTTTGTAGTAATCGATATCATTTTCCGGATAGATTGCCCCGTAAATTGTATCCGATTCTGCCAGATAATCCAGATCTACGACGGAAATAATCGAATTGTCAGGCTCATGGATCAACATCTCTTCGTGACAGCGCCCGCCGGCAAAGCGCAATTTGTAGTCGCCCTGAGTCCAATTTACATTAAATATTTTCGCGAAATACCGACCCGTTGAGTCCGGGACATATCCGGACAAACGAAAATTACCATTTCCGTTTCGTCCTCCCACATTCGATGTTAAAATATTTATCGGATTACCTTCACGGTACAGCGCAATATTTGGAGATACATTCTCGCTATTCTCAATGCTTGTCAAATAATACATGCAATTTTGATTCAGTTGCATTACGAAATAATCAACATCCCCCACCGGCTCAAATGCTGAGGCAATCAACACCGAATCGTTCAGAGAAATGCTGTTTGCCTGTTCAAACGAGTCATTGGGCTCAGTTTCTCTGAGTTGTCCAAACAGGACGACAGGTAATAATAAAACAGCTACTGATAATTTCATTCGGTTATTATCCATTCTTGACATATTCAGCGACTTTTTTCGCCACTTTCAATCCATTGAAATAACACCACTCTGCACCATGGAATCCGCCCAAAATGTTTCCTGCTGCGAAAATAGCAGGTTCGGACAATTGGAAGTTTGAGTTAACCATGGGTTTTCTCGAGGGGATGTCCATTTTTAATCGCGCCAACAAGGCAAGCTCACTATTTGGAATTAAATCTCCGCTAAGTACGATACCATCACAAGGAATCGAAGTTCCGTTATCCAATACAACTGCTGAAGGGGCACCGTTACCTTTGAATGTTACGGATTCTACGTGGGCGTGAAATTTTGGTTTGCTTTTCCAGAGTCGAAAATAAAGTCTCGAAAACAAAGGACTCTTCGGGCGTTGTCGATTATCAATAATTGCAACTTTTTCTGCTCCTGATTGTTTCAATTTCGCGGCAATGGCATACGCATTCAGGTCTGAACCAATGACCACAGGTTTTTTCAGAGGCAATATATCATGTTGATCGATAAGTTCCAACAAATTTTTCGAGAAAAATATTCTGCCGGAACGGGCGCCACTAAGCCAGCCAAATTCTACCGGCGATTTCTCACGCGCGCCGCAAGCCAGTACGACGGCGTTTGCTGTAATATCAAGCGGTCCCTTTTCTGAATTTACAAGTGTGATTGATTTGCGTTCCGGATCGATCCGAAGAACCTTGCTTGCCCGCCATATTCGGACATCAGTTTTCGATAGTTTTTGATGCAGCCAGCCGGCATAATCTTCGCCGAAAATAACCCGTCCCCGGATCCAGTTTATAAAAGTAGGGATTCCGCTCTTTTTCTTTTTATAAATAGATGGAACGCCGCCAATGTCATCATTTCGTTCTATCAATACGACTGACTTAATCCCGCGTTTCGTCAATCCCAGCGCCACACCAATTCCCGCCGGACCGGCTCCGATTATTGCTACATTGAATTTATGTTCAGAATTCATATTGATCATCTCCAATTGTTTATCTAGATACAATTTCGCTACCAGGACCATTTTTTGTGATCTTATCCAAGGGAATACCACAATGTTCGGATATTAATTCTGCAATTTTCATCGTACAATCAAATCCCTGACACCGACCAGTCTGTGTCCAGGTACGTCGCTTAATCGCATCCAGGGTGAATGGTTTAAGTGGTGAATCCAATGCATCGATGATTTCGCCGTGGGAGATATTTTCACAATTGCAAATAATCTGTCCGTAATCCGGTCTGGCTTTAACAGCGCCGTTTTTTTCATAGGGATGCTTCCACCAGCCAGGCAGGCTGCTTTCCGGTCTGCTGTCCACTGCCTGTGGATCTGGCTTAAGAGACACGCCGCATTCTTTTTTTAGTCCCTCGATCAAATATTCCGCTAGCGCGGGACAGGACGTCACTCCAGTGGAACGAATGCCGGAAACCGTCAAAATTCCGGGGAGACCGTCATTATACCTGATTTGATATGTACCCTGTTTGCAGGCACAACGAACTCCGGCAAACGATCCGATCCGCGGCTCACCTGTCAAAGAAGGAAATAGCTTCGATGCGCCTTTGAGCATTAGCTCCAGACCATCGATCGTCGTGGCGGTGGCAGATTTATCTCCCAGCTCAAAATCTTCCGCAGTAGGACCGGCTAGCAAATTCCCTGAAATCGTCGGGATGACTAATACACCTTTGGTTTGTGCCGTGGGGATTGGTAATAGAATTTTGTTGACAATCGAGCGGCTTGCTTCGTCAAAGATAATAAATTGTCCCCTCCGGGGATTCAAATCGAAATGCTCTCCACCGTATGTCTCTGCAATCTTGCTGCTTCCCAATCCAGCGACATTGACCACGATTTTTGCCGGAATTTCTTTGCCGCTTGCCATTTTCAGATGCTTGACAGAGTTCCCGGATTCCGTAACAGCGGCTACTCTGGAGCCGAGCAGTATATCGACGCCGTTCGTCAACGCGATTTCGGAAAAGGCGATGGAAATCGAAAATGCATCGATTATCGATTCCCGCGGGATACTCATCCCCCCACGGACATTCGGACTCACGTCCGGCACCAATTCTTTCACTTCATTCTTTGTCAGCAGCTTAACGTCTTCAACACCATTATCAAGTGATTTCTGATAAATTTTATCTAATTGATTGTACTGCTCATCGTCAACCGCCACTAAAACCGCACCGCATTGCTGAAAGGGGACTTTCAGTTTTTCGCTTAACTCGTGCCACATCAGAGATGCTGAAGTCACGAGTCGCGATTCCAGCGTACCGACAGCCGCATCGAATCCGGTGTGAATTATGGCGCTGCTGCCTTTGCTTGTTCCTTCTCCAACATCGAATTTTTCATCAACAAGAAGTATTCGCAAGCTATATTGGGAAAGTTTGTAGGCTAAAGCACTGCCTACAACTCCGGCGCCGATAATCGCAATATCGTAAGGATCTCCAGTTAATTGAGAAGGGTCGGAGAACTGCAAATTCTTAATACATCCTTCACCCAACCATTCATATAAAATTTTTCCTTTTATATCTGACATAGTCGAACAATTCTCCCAAATTTAATTTCGCTTATGATTTCAGTATTATTTTTCATTATTATTGATTGGAATCGCATTCCATTTGGGTATCATAATAACGCTGGCAATAAGAACCGATGCCGCAAGAAAAGCAAAAACGCCGCCCCAGCCCCAGCTTTCTTTGAAAAAGCCGGGAATTGTTCCGCCAAGAATTGCACCAATCGAGCCGAATCCATTCACTAAACCAGACGCAGTAGACGCCCCTTTGCTTGTTCCGAAATCTAACGCCGCTGTTGCGCTAACCAGCGAATCGGGACCGTACAGCAAAAATCCGATTAAAAACAGAACAGCAGCGATGACTATCTTATTCTTCAAAACAGCAATATCATTAAAGAAAAACAAAATAATAGCCAGCAGAAAAAGAGCAATAATACAGTAAGGTAACCGTCTGGAATTAAACACCTTATCAGAGACATACCCGGCGAATAGGACACTCAAGGGACCGGCAAGAAAGAACGAAACATTAATGATCGCGGATTCGGTCATTCCGGTATTCAATGTTTCATTGATATAAAGCGGTCCCCAGAATAAAATTGCATAACGCGTCGGTTTCAGGAAAAAATATACTACAGCTAACAACAGCACCATGCGGTTTTTAACGACCATCATGATCGCCTTCCATGAACCCTCGTCGGGTTCATCTTCGAGACTTCCGGATGGATTTAGGGTCGACCTTTGCTCCCCGTGATAATCTTCAATTGATGGGAGCCCCACATCCTTTGGACGATTCCGCTGTAAAAAGAAGAAGAGCACCGCGATCATGAAAAGTACTGCGGCTGGCATAAAAAAAGCGAATCTCCAGTCAAGAAAATAGTCTGCCATAAATCCGGCAAATGGAGCAGCAATCAAGGAACCTATGGCATAGTTCGTGGACCACCAGCCCATGATGACACCCCGCTCTCGTAAAGAGAACCAATTACTGATATTCTTAGCTAGTGGTGCCCAACCGGTGGATTGGCTCAATCCCTGCACAAATGAGAATATGCCAAACGCCAGCACAATCGACGACACGCCCATGGCAAATCCCGCAATGACCGAAGACATTAATCCAGTCAGGACAACGACCCGCGTTCCTTTTTTGTCTCCTAACGCTCCCCAAACAAACTGACCAATTGCGTAAGCCGCCAGATACAGACCGTCGATCAGTCCCATCTGCTCCGGGCTCATGCGAATATCCGGATCATTGCTAATCCCGATTTTCGCTACAGAAAAAGAGGATCGCGTCAAATAGAATCCGACATACGCTAGCCAGGTGATAAGAAAAACACGCAATCGCCAGAATTCGTATTTTGGGTTTTTCATGGTTGATTCATTCATTCTTATCTCCGTTTCCCAAGCCCGCACAGGATCAAGATTGATTCGCACCAGCCTGTTTCAATTATTCTATCATCATTTTAGTATTATCATTTTCTTCTGGATCTCAAAATCATTGACTTTAATTCGATATACATATACACCGGCAGTCAGATGACCGGCATCCATAGTGACTGTGTGTGTGCCCGAAGATTTGTATCCGTCCACGAGAGTCATCACATGCCGTCCCAGCATGGAGTACACGTCCAGTCGAACATTGTCCGGCTGTGCCAGAGTGTATGAAATCGTTGTAAACGGATTGAACGGATTCGGATAATTTTGTGAAAGTTTGAATTCAGAAGGAACTTCCGGTTCTGCCACTTCAACCGAGGAAACTGTACTTCCCTCTTCGATTTCGAGAATCTGGTTCACATTCACATCTGTCAACACATCAATCGTACCGACGGACCATTTGATAATTAGGCTGTCGATAACGGTACGTTGCCCGAATCCGAAATGCACGTCCGTTGGCGGTCCTGCAACATAACCTGTTCCCATGCATACTTCCCGAGCCTGAACCAGATCACCTGAAATTGCAGTGACTCGCGTTCCCACTGCTGACCGATTGCTTTGAACGCCGGTCAATTTCACTTCGAGCCAGTTGTTTTCATTTCCGCCGTCATTTCGCATCATATAGGGTATTTTGCCGCTTTCACCGGGCAGCATCAGGTCCAGATCGCCATCAGCATCCCAGTCCGCCCATGTCTGTCCGCCGCGATCACCGATAGCCAGTTCGCCCCATCCCGAAGGACTCGCGGCTTTTATCAAATGAGCTTCTTCTGTGACGTCTGTAAATGCAAAATCACCATCGTTTCGCAACATGAGGTCAGCGAAATCAGAATCCAGTAAATGTAAATCAAGATCGCCGTCATTATCATAATCGCCTGTCGCCACGCCATAAATCACTTTTCCCTGAATTCTGGCAGACTCGATTTCCGTGAATAATCCGCCATCATTACGGAATAACTGGCAAATATCCATATCCGGTGTCTCGTCATAGGTTCGTCTTCCGATAAATATGTCCAGATCGCCATCATTATCATAATCGCCCCACACAGCAGCGCGGCAGTTACCAAACGAACTCCCGAATCCGGCTTCTATGGAAACATCCGTAAATGTGCCGTCGCCTTCATTTCGATACAGGAAAACCGGATAATCGTCGCCCGGTGCGATAAATAGATCCTGGTCGCCATCATCATCATAATCTGCCCACGTGCCTGCCATC
>WJJN01000451.1 GCA_014729735.1 Candidatus Zhuqueibacterota bacterium | reverse complement strand
CGAGATAAGCCGTCTTCCCGAATCATTTCGCTTGAAACAGAATTATCCAAATCCATTCAATCCCGAAACTTTGATTGAATACGATTTGCCGGCAAGCGCACAAGTTGTTTTAACAATTTATGATGTTCGAGGAAATGAAGTGCAAACACTGGAAAGCACCGCTAAATCTGCCGGCACCCATACCGTGATGTGGGATGGTCGGAATGAATTCGGAACACTGGTTTCGACCGGGCTTTATTTTTATCGATTGGACGTTGTTTCAGAGAATGCAAAATTTTCCCAAACCCGGAAAATGATATTGATGAAGTGAGGCTTAAGAGTCTTTGTGAATTTATTAACGTGCCACGCACCTAACTGATCATGCTCTAGTGCGTGGCGCGCTTTTTACTGGTTATTCAGTAAATAAAGAGGAATTTAAAATGAATTTCTATATTTGGCATAATCTTTTTTTTGCAATGTGTGTCATTTTAATAAGCTGCCCATTTGTTTATTCTGATGAGGCAGAAATCAGTTCAGAGACTGAAGAGTGTATCATGTGTCATAATGAGATGAATCCGGGATTGGTGGAATCCTGGCGTCAGAGTCGGCATTCTAAAATAACTCCGGCACGGGGGCTCCAGAAAGCAGAATTAGAACGGCGGATTTCATCGTCCGATATACCTGAAAACTTGCAGGATATCAGCGTTGGTTGTTATGAATGCCATTCATTGAATACCGATACACATCAGGACGCATTTGAACACAATGGATATCAAATAAATGTAGTCGTCAGCTCAAATGACTGCGCGACATGCCATTCCGTGGAGGCAGATCAGTATTCCGACAATTTGATGTCGCATGCGCACGGCAATCTGGTTGATAATGCGCTGTATCAGGATTTGATCAAGTCAGTCAATCATCCGTTGACATACGAAAATCAGAAACTCGTTGTCGGGGAACGTAATCTACTGACGGAGTTTGAATCCTGTCTGTACTGTCACGGAAGCAAAATTACAGTAGAAGGTACTATTACCAGAGAGACGGATTTTGGTGAATTGAGCTTTCCGAAGCTGATTGGATGGCCGAATCAGGGAGTGGGTCGCATTAATCCGGATGGAAGTTTGGGCGCATGTACTTCATGTCATCCCAGGCATGATTTTTCTATTGAAACGGCTCGTAAACCATACACGTGTTCCGAATGTCACAAAGGACCGGATGTCCCTGCTTTCAAAGTGTATGAAGTGAGCAAACACGGGAATATTTTTAGTTCAAAAAGTAATGAATTCAATTTTGACCACGTTCCATGGAGAGTCGGTCAGGATTTTACTGCACCGACATGTGCCACATGTCATGTCAGTTTGCTTGTATCCGGTGATGATAACGTGATATCTGAGCGCACTCATCGATTCAATAACCGACTTGCCTGGCGCCTGTTCGGGGTTCCGTATGCTCATCCGCATCCGGTATCTGCCGATCTTTCAGGCGTAAAAAATTCAGCCGGATTGCCAATTGCAACAGAACTGGATTCCAAGCCTGTGGCTGAATTCGTGATCACTCCGGATCAGCAACAGGAGAGAAATGAAGCGATGCAACAGATTTGTAAAACCTGTCATAGTGCGGGATGGGTCGAAAATCATTTTAAACGAATCGAAAATACGATTCACGCTACAAACGAAGCTACTCTAACCGGGACACTGATCATCTCGGAAATATGGGAAAAAGGTTTCGCGGAAGGGTTACCCCAGGGTAAAAATATTTTTGATGAACAAGTCGAACGTGAGTGGACATCGCTCTGGCTTTTTTATACGAATTCAACCCGATTCGCCTCTGCAATGACAGGTGGCGGTGATTATGGCGTATTCGCTAACGGCAGGTACCAAGTGACTGAACAGCTTTATAAATTACAAAAATGGCTTGAAATACAAAAAATGATCTCAAAGTAAGAGTTGTTCAATCATAGATATTTTTATCAACCAGGTAAATTCAGTACCTGAAGAATGTTTATCAAAGGCAGCCGAGAATATTTTCTTTTAAGATTAAATCAATCAGGGCACATAGAAAATGTTAAGCTTCAGTTTCAAAGAAATGGAAAAATATACAAAGCCGTTGTGCTCCGCGGTCCAATATGAACAAAAGGTGGCTAATTTCAAAAAGGTTTTTCAATCCTTTACGGATCGAAACGAATTTTGCAACGGGCTTCCGATTCAAATGCACGTGGAACCATCCGGAGCCTGCAATCTCTATTGTCCGATTTGCCCCCGTGGAAGAGGATTGCTTGAGCGGGACGGATTTCTTTCGCTGGAGTCTTTTGCCAGAATATTTGATTCGCAGGCAGAAACGCTCGCAAATATCGTTATTGGTGGATTCGGGGAACCTTTATTGAATGATGAAATCACGCAGATAATATCACATTCAGTTAAAAAGAATGTTTCCACTTTTATGAATACCAATGGAACTCTTTTGCAGGAATCGGCTGCTGAACTGCTGGATTCCGGGCTTACCCGGCTCAATATTTCATTGGACGGCGCGGCATCTATAAGTTATCACGCATATAACGAGGTTTTTCCCTTCGAAAATACAGTTAAGGGAGTCGCAACCTTAAGAGCACTGAAGGAGAAAGGGAATTATGATTATCCGCAAATTCACGGTCAAATCATTCTGGACGATGAGACTGTCGATGAAATAGATAATCTCGAACGCCGGGCATTATCCATCGGAGTAGAGAATGTGTGGTTTAAGCGAAGTCATTTCTTCATGCCCGCAGAAATGATGCTCGAGGATATGCTATCATTATATGATTTTGACAAAATTATCAGAAAAGGCAAGGCAAAGACATCGGAGAATCTGAACTGGACACCGTTTGATTGCTCGCATCCATGGGATTCATTCTTTTTAGGCTGCAATGGGAAAATCGGAATGTGTAGTTTTGATCCTCATCAGTATTTGGTATTTGCCACAGTATCTGACAATTTCTCAGATGGTTGGAACAGCAATCCGGTGAGAACAGTGCGGCGCTGGCATTCGGAACATGGCAAAAATATCGGCATGCCGTGCTTAACATGTAATCGGGTACCGGGTTACCTTTTTCCTGTTGAAAAAATGCAATATATAGAGAGCCAGCCTAAACTTTATCATAAATCTGTTGACCCGGATTAGGAAAACTCACTGCTTCCACTCGATCTTGTAATCTGCCTTAATCTCAGCGGAATGAATGTAGGTTGTGCTGAAGCCTGTCCGCCCGAAACCGCTGATTTCCATGAGCACTTCAAAATATTCAGGAACATGCCCATGCTGCTTAATCAGATAGTTTTCCAGAAGTGGGCGCAATGTGGGATCCGTGAGTTGCTTCACAGCTTCATAAACGCCAATAAAATAAAAGCCTGCAATAATCAATGCCGCATTATTATTAGGTCCCGGTAATTTTACACAGAGTGCATAGTCTTTATTATAGCTTTTAAGCTGATTTTCATCCCGTGTTAGTTCCGGCGTAAAAACTCTTGTGCTGTCCGAATTGATAATAATTTTGTGAGGGTAAAGTTGATATTGAATGGATAAATTTGTGATCAGTGAGTTGAGAATTCCCAGAGCTTTGTATGAGCCCAAATATAAAATATTATATTTTTGGAAATCTTCCCACGTCAATTGAGATGCAAGTGTCAACTCAGGATTTAGATGAAAAGAGTAAAAAATCGGGAATAATTTCTGCAGACTCCATGCGCTTTCTTTGCCTAAGAACGCGTAATCACCTTCATATATTTTATCTGCCCAAATTGGATTATCTTCAAGAAATGCGTGTAAATCCAATGTTGAATTGATCCGGGTGTTCCTCACGATGAGAGTTTGATCCATCAGCGTATCATCCATAGAGAAAAAGTAATTATCACCGTTAACGATGAGGTTTGGTAACCTTCCCTGTAAATAATTTTTCCAGATCAAATCTTCAGCATCAACTATCTTGAGGCTATTGATTTCGTCATCTAAGCGCTCGTTTTTAATTAGCAACCCGATTACTAATCCCGTTAAGATGACAATGAGAACGGATAAAGTTATCAAAATGGGTTGCACCCGGGCTTTATTGGAAGATTTAGACAGTCGTTTCTGAGGGATGAACTTTACTTCGTAATGACCTTTGGGAATACACAGCTTATATTCATCGTCTTTACCTTCCAGCAAATAATATTTTTCTAACTTATTTCTCAATTTATAAATGTGTACCCGAACCAGAGTGTCTTCGTGTGGATTGTAAGAACTGTCTTTATCAAAGACGTCGATCGCGATGGCGGTTTCCTTGGGAACTTCCCGATCAAGATACTTGTTAACCAGATACTCTAATAATTTCTTATTGATCTCTGAATTTTGAAACAACGAGCTTGAGAGAATTTTATCGAGGATTTGTCGCGCTTTTTCTCGTTTAATCATGGAGTTTGAATAATAGTAAAAGATTGAAATACATTTGTGAAACTAATAATATAATATAAAGTAGAAAATCCGAAAAAGCAATCATTTTATCATGCGTTCACATCATGTTAACGTGTTCTTAACGGTTATTCACTACAAATTTCAAATAAAATTAGCTATATTTACTTCGCAACAGAAAATTTATTTATGAATTGGTTCATTTGTAAATATGATTTATATACTACCTGTCAACTTCTCTAAAAAATTTATGCCAATTTTAAAGATCAATTTAATTCTCTTCAAAAAATCTAATCTTTCATTGTCCATCTTAAATACAAAGTGGTGTTATTACTATGAGACGTAAAGCAATTCCTGTTGTACTTACTACTCTAATTTTTCTGATTTTTGTATCATGTTCAAATAACAGCGAGGTCGATACAGACACACGCTGGTGGCTCGATGCGGAAACAATTCCGGAGTGGGCACAGGTTGGTAATTTTCGTTGTGCACGATGGGATGGTGGTCCCCTGGAAGCAGATAAGGGCAGATTATCCGGCTGGCCCTATTGGGCAGAGGGCGATTCTGCGGGCGTGTTACGAGCTGTAGAAAGTTTTTACGGCTTGAAAACGATCGAATGGGCGAAACGCGCCGGGCTCAATTGGTTGTGGGTCACATGGAGTGTGGGCTTCTCCCATGAAACCGAGCAGAAGCAATGGGATATTTTGCGACCTTATATAAAGGAGTGCCACAAAAATGGCATTAAAGTCACTGCCTATATGTCAGGCGCGAATATGTTTCATGAAGATATGGAAGAACATGTTCCCGGATCGACAGAATGGTGGCAGTTGGATAAAAACGGCGAGCCGGTGCCATATGGTGCAGCACGTTATAACAAGTACGGAATCACGCGCTACATGGCTAATATGCAACATCCGGATTGGCTGCCATATCAGCGTGTCCGTATTCGGGAAGCACTGGAAGCAGGGATCGACGGGTTCTGGATCGATAATATTGGTACCAAGAAATATGAGACAGAAATCCGGCAACTCGTTGATCTGATCATGGAGGAAGGAAAGAAATTAGATAAAATCCCACTAGTTTGCTTTAACATGCATCGCGGTGCACTTGCTGTCGCGCGCTACACAAATTGTCTCTCCACTGAGGATGGCAACGAACCGGGGTATTATGAAGCAGCCTCAACTTTTGGAACAGATAAGACGCTGTTTGATGCACACGAATACGACTATGCGGAGGAAACCGGTAAACTGGTGTGCAATATCGGGATACTAAAATATCAATATGCTGTGTCCGAAGGCTGGCGACCGAGTTGCGTGGAATATGGTAAACGGCATAATGGCGTTAGCAGAATGGTAGATGTGATGGCGCCGGAAAAATGGCAACTGAGTCTTGCGGAATGTCAGATGCATCATAACAGCCTGGAGCCGTATTTTGAAGGCATTTTTATGCGTGATCTCGTGGAAGGCAATCCGTATGCGCACAAATGTCTGGATGCAATGGGCGTGTATAACAAATTTTTTGATACTCACTCCGAATATCTCACGAATCCGACATCCATAGCTAAAATCGGGGTTTTGAGTCAGTCACGGGGGGGTAAACCTGAGCGGAAATTGATCTCGTTTCTGAACAAGCTATCTGCCCAAAATGTGCAATACGATGTCCTACTTGATGTTGACCTGAACAACAAACTGTTATCCAATTACGATGTGATTGTTCTGCCGGAGTTAATTCAAATTGATACAACAAAGGTTGAGTTTGTGCGGAACTGGATTTCAAGTGGTGGTAAGTTATTGACGTATGGAAAAATGGAACAAAGAAGTGATCTGTTCCAGTGTCAGTTTGAAAATGAAAAGGCAGACATCGGAACCGGTTCTGTCGAATTTACTGAAATTGTAACGAAAGCTGAGCCGCTATCGAAAAAACTGGAAGGTCTTGTGAATGATGATGAACTCATTTCGTTAAATGCCCCCCCGTATGTTCTTCATCATGCTGTCCTGCAGAAAGAAAAATCAAGACTCGTTGTTCATGTGTTAAATTATTCGCAAACTGAAACTCAAGGAATCGAATTAGTCTGCAGGGCGCCTGTGAAAAATGCCAGATTATTTTCACCGGATTTCGAGAAAAGTATGTCGCTTGAAAGCATCTCCGGCAATAATGAAAATATAATCGAAATCCCTAAAATGAAAACTTATTGCATTATTGTGATTAATTTGTAAAATTAGAAAGGAGGTGATCAACTTCGCGATTACACAAAAAAATTTAATTGAAAAGGAGGTGATGGGAGACCGATAGCTTTACTCAATTTTAAATAATCCAATAAAACCAAAACGGAGGAAACAAACGTGAAATTACAAAATATTTTTAAATTAAGTTTAACTGTAATTTTAGTGGCTTTTTGGGTTCCACAAGCTTCTGCCCAGGACATGGAAGTTGTCGATAATTTTGAATGGGCAGCCGGTGTTGATGCTGCTGCCTATTATGATAGTCTGGTTTCGAAGGGCTGGGAACCGAGAGTTAAAGCAGATACACCCGGGGACAGACATCCTGATATCTCCATCGCCACAGATGCAAAAGAGGGAGAATATTGTCTTGAAATTACAGAACAAAGATCTGACGCGGATTATATCAAATATACGTTTCCGGCAGGTTATGCAGATTGGAGTCCTTATAAATACTTATCATTCTGGATTAAAGCGTCGGTAGAGATTGATGAAGGTACCGGAATTGTAAAAGTATACACAAGAGATTTTGAACAGAGTTGGGGCAAATTAGATCCAGTGACAGTAGGAACGGATTGGACTTATATTGTCTATGAACTTCCCGATGATCCGGCGATGATTGACTCATTGCGATATTTCCGAATTTTCTGCCGCGGCGACCAGGGGCTCGATCTCCCGTTCAAGTTATGGGTTGATGACGTAAAAGTAAGTGTTGATGATCCTCGCGGTCCTTCGATGATGCTCGATGATTTCGAATGGGGTGCACTGGTCACGGATAATGTCATCGATAGTATGCGCGCTCATGACTGGAAAACCCGACTGGCTGATTATGATAGTTTGAACGGTTGGAGCATTTTCCCTGATTACGGGCTGACAGATGACGCGTATGACAGTAAAAGCGCCTTACGAATGACTGCGGTGCGTGAGGAATCCGATTACATTAAACATAACTACGAATCTGAAGATTCCCTTGGTGTGTGGCATTATGCTGACTGGAGCGATTATAATTACCTCTCTTTTTACATGAAAGGCGATCACGTCATTTCCAGTGATATGAACGCTGTGCGCGTCTATTTAAGAGACATTTCAGCAGGATGGATAAAATATGATATCCTCGATGTGGACACAACATATAACTGGTTTGTGATTGATCTCAATGAGTACAGTAATCCTGTTGACCGTGAGAACCTCCGCTATATGCGGCTGCATTGCTACTCGACACACGGCGAACCGATTCCGTAT
>WJJN01000450.1 GCA_014729735.1 Candidatus Zhuqueibacterota bacterium | reverse complement strand
TACAAGCAATGCTGGATAATCACAGAGACGCGATCGATAAGTACGAGCTCGATAATATATTTAAGAACTTAATAACAACAGGGAAAACGAATGTTTGAATCACTGAAACAACTCATAGCCACAAAGGGAGTTATCGGTGCATATATAGCTAACACGACCGGTCACATTGTGGCGCAGGAAGGAAAGCTTTCGCATTTACCGTTGTTAAAAATGACCGCCGAGATTAGAGATTTATTGATCAATGAGAAAGTAAAACAGCAGGATGATCCGGCGCGGGTGCATTATGAATTCGATAATATGGTCATTACCATTCAGAAATTAAAAGTCGGATTTCTGGTAATTGTGAGCGAACCGCTTTCTGCGAATGCGTTGTTGAGATTGAGTATAAACGTTGTGTGTTCGCAACTAAACAACAATCCAAAATTATTAAAAAGTATTGCCACAGCGTAAATTCACAAATTGAAAAATAATTGAGGTCGAATATGCAAGGTGGAATGATTCTGTCTTCAGAATTAGCGATGAAAATCGATAAAATCATAGATCATCTCAGAAAAAAAATCAATCCAAGATGCATTGTATTAGCAGACATTTCGGGTCGTGTCATCTCGACATATGTAGCGAAGAACAATATCGATGTCACCAGCCTGGCGGCTTTGTTCGCGAGCAATATCGGTGCTACCGGCGCAATTGCGGAAAAGATACAGGAGACTTCCGGTTTTGATACGATCATGCAGGAAGGGAAAAATTTTAATGTATTTCTTTCCAAAGTGAAAAACAGCTACATTTTGGCAGTGGTATTTTCTCGTTCGGAACAGGTTGGAATGGTAAGACTGTTCACCAAAAAAGCGTGTGATAATCTCGTAGAAATTGCCAGCGAATATGAAAAGCAAAATTCGCAGAAACTTAATGGAAAGACATTTCAACATTTTTCAGGTCAGTTGGCGGAACAGTTGAGCAGTATCTTGAAAGATTCAGATTCCGCGTAATAACGCTTATTACAAATATCTAAAAAGTGACTATACAGTGCTGATTAAACATAAATTACAAGAGATTCATTTCAAAATTGTATATTTCGGACCGAGTATGAGCGGCAAGACAACAAATCTGGAAAAGATACACAGTAAAATACAACCTGATTTGCGCTCCTCGATGATTTCCATTAAAACACTTGAAGACAGAACGCTTTACTTTGATTTTACACAATTAAGCATGAAAAAGATAAACGGGCTTACTCCCCGTTTTGACATTTATACAATTCCCGGGCAGGTGCAGTATAAAGCCACGCGGCGAATAATTCTGCAGGGCGTCGATGGGATCGTTTTTGTCGCTGATTCTCAAATCAGTCGCATAAAGGATAATATCGAAGCCTTCAGAGATTTGAAAATGCTATTGCGAGAAATGAGTATATCGGAACGGGATTGCCCCATCGTCATCCAGTCGAATAAACAAGACCTGGAAGATGCCATGCCACCGGACATTTTAAAGAAAAACCTTGCTGAGAGTGACCATATCTCCAATTACGGTGCAATTGCGATCAATGGGATTGGGGTTTTTGAAACATTGAAAGACATTATTGTAAAGCTCGGACGGAAACTTGTGACCATATAACAGGAGTTGTGTGTGCCAAAAGCGGAAATAAACGGAAATCTGGAATTCATGAGTCTGGCAACCCTTATCTCAGATAATTGCAACGAACAACGCACCTGTCGTATTCTGGTTCAAAGTGAAAATAACAAAGGTGAAATTTACCTTGAATCCGGAAATGTGATCCATGCGTCGCTGGACAATGATATCGGCGAGCGAGCTTTTCGGCGGATCATCCATCTAAATCAGGGCACCTTTAAGTTATTCTCCGATGAAAAATCCCCGCATTACACGATTCGCAAGAACCACAATAAGCTACTGCTGGAAAGCGCACAGTTCATTGATGAGAATATAGAGGGAATCGACTGGAACAATTTTTCCATTCAGGAAACAGGTCCTCGGAAATCCATCAGCCGGCTGGAGCAATTTATCGATGACCTCAAAAAGGTCGACGGCATTTTAGGGGTTACGGCATATTATAAACAATCGAAAACATTTCAGGAAAACTCATCTATCGATTTGGTGAAATACGGCTCGTTCATTATCGATCTGATTCAACGGGCAAAGCTGGTGGGCAAGCTATTTCGTGCGGTCCGGTTAAATTTTATTCTGGTCAATAACAGTGAAAGCATCATGATTATAAACTATGGTTTGAACGCGATAATTCTGTTGGTCAAGAAAACGAATATCAATAAAAATTTTATGAATGATATAAAACGGTTGATCAAAAAGTATAAATAAACTATGAATGACCCATTGATCGAAATTCAATCGCTTCCGGGAATCAAGGGAGTCGTTAAATGCAGCCACAACGGCAAATTGCTGGGATTAACCGGAGATTTTTCCACATTTGACACCTCGATGTTTGATTTGGATCAGTTGCCGGGACTGGCGCGGATCATCGATGAATTGCGTTTTGAAAAACACGGCTTGCAGTTCTCCTTCGAAAACCTGTACATCGATATTCGCATTTTTGCCAAAGGATTTATCGCCATCATTTCGGATCCCGCGATCGATATAATTCAGCTCAATAAATTAGTTGAAAAACTGCAGAAAAATTCCGAAGATGAAATGAAACTCTTTAAAATTCGTAAGTAGACACCAAGATAATATGAGACAGTTTATCCTGTAAAAAATAGCAAAGGAATGCACAGTAAACATGAATAATCTATCAGCAGAACTATCAGACAAGTTCGATAAGATTATCGACGAGCTTTATGAAAAAATCAACATTTCCTGCATTATACTGGCGGATTTGAACGGTCAACTTATCACTTTTCGCAAGGACGATGACGACTTCAATGAAACTAATCTCGCAATTTTATTTGCCAGCCATATCGGCACGACCAGGGAAATTTCACGTGAAGTGAAAGACAAGAATGGATTCAATTATTTGTTGCATGAAGGCAATGATCAGTGTGTATTTCTTTCAAGTATTGATAAGAGCTATGTCCTTGGACTGATTTTTGAAAATTCAGCCCAGATTGGAGCAGTGCGTCTTTTTGCCAAAAAAGCGTGCTCCCAATTAACAGAACTTTTGTATCAGGAAAATCCCGATTTAGCGCCGCCTGCACCTGACATTAACATCAACCGGGATTTTGTGGATTCACTCTCGGATGAATGCGACAATCTATTCAATTTATGAACTACAAATCTGTTCCCGGTGGTATAACGACACCCTTGGGAATGACCGTTATTCCGTCTCGCACCCAGAAATATTCCCCCTGATAATCATCTTCCTCCTTTTTTGATTTGATGGTAACGCCATCGCCAATGCGGACATTTTTATCGATAATCGCATTTTCAATATAACAATTCCTGCCAATGCCCAGTGCAGGTTCTGTCTTCTTCGAGTTTTTAACAACGACCTGTTCCTCTTCTCCTTCATAGAAATCTGCACCGACCATCACGACATTTCGAAACTCGGTTCCCTCTCTCACCACTCCCCGCATGCCGACGATCGAGTTTTTGATGTCCGCACCGGT
>WJJN01000449.1 GCA_014729735.1 Candidatus Zhuqueibacterota bacterium | reverse complement strand
GCAGAAGAGATCATCACGACTGCCGATATCGTATTAATGCAATTGGAAACACCGCTAAAAACAATGCGGTACGCAGCAGAGATGGCTCATCGAGCCGGTGTTCCAGTGATTCTGAACCCGGCACCAGCCCAGCCACTAGATGATGAATTCCTTAAAATAATATCCATTTTAACACCTAATGAAACCGAAGCCGAACTACTCACAGGCATCGAAGTGACTGATGAAAACAGCGCTCGAAAAGCTGCGGATGCATTGCTGGGAAAAGGATTGGAATCTGTTATTATCACATTGGGTGCGAAAGGCGCGTTTATTGCAACAAATTCGGGTTCAACAATGGTCCCCGGATTCAGCGTAAAAGCAGTCGATACCACTGCTGCCGGCGATGTTTTCAATGGCGCTTTAGCCGTGTCAATTGCAAATGATTTTAACCTTGATCAGTGTGTGCGCTTTTCATCTGCCGCGGCAGCGATTTCGGTAACCAGATTGGGAGCGCAAACATCGGCGCCCGGCAGGGAGGAGATTTTGCAATTCTTAAAAAAACAGGGTGTATCATAATATTTATTTCCCATAAAGGATGATCTCATGGAAAAACCCAAGCTATATCCGGGTAAGCCATATCCGTTAGGAGCAACCTGGGATGGCGAAGGTGTTAATTTCGCACTGTTCTCGGAAAATGCAAATGGCGTGGAATTATGCCTGTTCGACGATCCGAATTCAGAAATGGAGTCGCATCACATCAAAATCACGGAGCGTACGAACCATGTTTGGCATTGCTACTTGCCCGGAGTCTCGCCGGGACAGCTTTATGGTTACAGGGTACATGGTCCTTATGAGCCGGAAAACGGGCATCGATTCAATCCTGCTAAATTGCTGATCGATCCGTATGCTAAAGCTATTTCCGGTACTATCGAATGGGATGATTCCCTTTTCGGATATGACGTGAATCATAGCGATGAGGATAAATCCTTGAATAAGCAAAATAGCGCTCCTTATTTACCAAAAGGCATTGTGATCGATCCGGCTTTTGATTGGGGTGAAGACAGACCACCAGCCATTCCTTTTCATAAAAGCATTGTTTATGAGATGCACATCAGGGGATTCACAAAACAGAATCCTGAGATACCTCCGGAAATAAGAGGAACATACGCCGGCATCGCCCATCCTGAAACCATTGAGTATCTCCAGTCTCTTGGAATCACAGCAGTGGAGTTAATGCCGGCGCATCAATTTGTAGCGGATCGCCACCTGATCGAGAAAGGTCTCACCAATTACTGGGGATACAACACAATCGGATTTTTTGCACCGGATGTGCGCTATTCCAGCAGCGGAACGCTTGGCGAACAGGTGCGGGAATTCAAGGAAATGGTGAAAGTACTTCATAAGTCAGGGCTCGAAGTAATAATGGATGTTGTTTACAACCATACAGCCGAAGGCAATCATCTGGGACCCACGCTTTCGTTCCGGGGCATCGATAATGCATCTTATTATCGGCTTATGGAAAAAGAACGTCGCTACTACCGCGATTATACAGGAACTGGCAATACCCTGAACATGCAACAGCCAAATGTATTGCAGCTCATTATGGATAGCCTGCGCTACTGGATTCTGGAAATGCATGTCGATGGATTCCGGTTTGATCTTGCGTCGGCACTTGCACGGGAACTGCACGATGTTGACCGGCTGGGTTCCTTTTTTGATATCATTCATCAGGATCCTGTTATATCGCAGGTTAAGCTCATCGCTGAACCATGGGACATCGAGGAAGGCGGTTATCAGGTCGGTAATTTTCCGCCGGGGTGGGCTGAATGGAACGGAAAGTACAGAGATACGGCACGCGATTTCTGGCGTGGCACCGACAGAACGCTTGCGGAATTTGCATATCGCTTTACCGGCAGCTCGGATTTATATGAAACCAGTGACAGACGTCCGACTGCCAGCATTAATTTCGTAACCTCCCACGATGGTTTTACATTAAATGATTTGGTTTCCTATAACGATAAACATAACGAAGCCAATGGCGAGGGTAACAAGGATGGTGATGATCATAACCGATCCTGGAATTGTGGTGCAGAAGGTCCAACCGACGATCCGGAAGTAAACGAACTCCGCGAAAAACAGAAGAGAAATTTTCTTGCGACCCTGTTTTTATCGCAGGGAGTTCCTATGCTGTTAGCTGGTGATGAGATGGGACGTACTCAAGAGGGAAATAATAACGCTTATTGCCAGGATAACGAAATTTCATGGCTCCATTGGAACGATGCAGATAAAGATTTACTGGAATTTACCCGTAAGCTTATCCAATTTCGAAAAGAACATCCGGTATTTCATCGGCGACGCTGGTTCCAGGGACAGCCAATTCATGGCTCGGAAGTCGATGATATTGAATGGTTCATTCCCGAAGGAGAGGAAATGCGGGATGAGGACTGGGATCAGGGTTATGCTAAATCCCTGGCAATATTTTTAAATGGACAGGGAATTCGTACTCCGGATTCACACGGGAATCGCATAACAGACAACAGTTTTTATATCATGCTAAATGCACATCACGAACCCGTTGATTTTATTTTGCCGAATCCAAAATATGCAGAAAAATGGCTTAAAATATTCGACACAAAATCGAACTTTTTTAAAGATGATACAACATACAATGCCGGACATAAAATAACGGTCGGATCGAGAATGATAATATTACTTCAAGCCATTCAATAAAAATACTATGTACTGAAAACATCTTGTTTTTTTCTCTAAATACTTTTATTATAAGGGAATAAGAAATCTAAAAAGGAGGAAGCGTTATGCCGGTCAAATTTAACGAGTACTGGAATATAATTCCGGGGACAGTAAAAGAGTATGCCGAATTTATGAAAAGCTCTCGAATTCCATCGTTAAATAAACTGGGAATAAATATTAACGCCATCTGGTGTGGCTTAATTGGTCCCACTCCCCAAATCATTTCCGAAGGAATTGCCAATAATACGCATCAAATAGAAATTGCTTTGACCAGCAAAGAGTATATGAAAACTCATACGAAATTGTTGAATTACGTCAAGGATTATCAAAGCAAAGTATTGGTACCTACCGGTCGGTTCGAACATTTGCCGCGTGTTGCGGATAAAAGTACCATTAAATTTAATCAATACTGGGAAGTGATTTCCGGCAAAGAAGATGAATACGCTCGCTTTATCCGAAACGACTTCAGTACCACCTTAAAAAATCTCGGCATTCGAGTTGGTGGTGAGTGGCAAATTTTGATCGGCGGTTCCCCAAATATAATCTTCGAGGGACGCTGCGAAACCGAACGCCTTATGAATGCGCTAAATAGTGTGGAATTTAGAAAAATACGGCTTGAACTGCTGCAACTGGTATCAAATTACACAAGCCGGATTTTAGTAATTCATGCTTTTAAATCAATCAGCAGCAGAACGGTCGATTATGAATTTGTGGATGCATGCATGTTCTGATAATAATCCAAAGCCTTTTGCGGCTGTGGTTCTCTGTAATATCAAGATTTAGCCGGAATCTGAACCGGTTTTTATGCAAATTCGGTACACAGCAATTTATTATTTTTGGGGGATTTTAAATTGACGTAACTATTTATATTTAAAAGTATAATAACCCTATATCTGTTCTCATAGTTACCAGTAGAAGAAACGATCGTTATTAATGTACTATTCGTTTACAAAAAAGTAAAGATTCTGTG
>WJJN01000448.1 GCA_014729735.1 Candidatus Zhuqueibacterota bacterium | reverse complement strand
TGAAAACGGGTGCCTGTAAAGCTGCTGTGGAAATGTTCGATAAAGCGATTACTAGAAATAATTATTATGCAGAGGCATATTTTAACCGGGCGATCGCCTATATATTAAATTTGATCAAAAAGGACAGCTACGAATTAACACTGAATTACAAGGAAGAAGTGCGCAAAAGTTTTGAAAAGGCGATTCTGATGAATCCCAGTTATCAGAATGCCCACTATTTCAATGCAATAGAATTGGTAGAATCGGAAAAACCACTGAAAGCACTGGAAGAGCTTAAAGTCGCCAAGGAAGATGGCACGCATTTTTCATACGCGCATGAAAAATATGATTATTATTTGAAGATCTTGTTTTGTGAGGAAAAGGACAGTTACGAACTTATCTGGAATTATATTAATTTTCTTCAGGATTTGCTTAAAAAATATCCGGGGCATGCGGATATCTACAATGACCTGGGGACAGCATATTGCATTCTGCGCAACTATGTCAATGAAAAGGCAATTTTAAATTTCAGAAATGCATTAAAAATCAATCCGAATTTTGAAAAAGCGAAACGCAATTCAAAACTTGCAAATTATGAAAAAATCGGCTCGGAAATATTTTTAAAGGCAATTACAAATAAGAATCACAAAAACGGAAAGCTGCAGCCCAAAACAGAAAATACAGTAGACAAAAAATTTAGTATTAATGAAAAGGTAATCGATAATTTTTCGATTCAGGATAAAAATAAAATAGAGCAGGAAAATGAATAACTCACGCAGAATTGAAAAACCACTCTGGTATGATGAAGAATCTTTGGTTTCTACGGAATTCCGGCGGCTATTTTCTAAAATCCGCCATCTAAATAAGACGGATCATGAAATAAGAAATCTTCTGGTCACCAGTGCCGTGTTAGGAGAAGGTAAAAGCACTACTGCCGCCTATCTGGCAGCAATAATTAGTAAATATCAGAACACAAACACACTCCTGATCGATTGTGATTTACGACGTCCGGCAGTGCACAAACTATTTAATTTGGATAAAGACGGTGGATTTATCGACGTTGCATTGAAGGAAAAATCTCTTAAATCCGTCCTAAAAAGCACATTTTTACCAAGACTAAAAGTGTTAACAAGTGGTCGTCTTACTCAAAATCCGGCTGAAATTTTAAATGTACCCACGATACATAAAATGTTTCAAGAAATTAAGTTTTATTTTGATACGATTGTTATTGATTGTGCGCCCACAATTCCGGTGAGCGATCCATTGGTTCTCAGCTCGGAAGTTGATGGTGCACTGATGGTCGTCCGGGCTGGCAAAACGCCGAAGGAAACAGTAAAACGAGCCACTGATCTGATGCGGGATGCCGGGATGAAAATATTGGGGATCGTGTTAAACAATGTTGAGGATGTTCTACCATATTATTATAACTATCAGTATGATTATCGGGAATATGCAACAGATTCATTTTAATTCAATAAATAAAAAAAAACAACTAATGGAATGCGGGGGCATTGGATTGGAGGTCATTAAATCTTTGGAATTAAATGGTTCGCTGAATGCTCTGACGATAGATGTTGAAGACTGGTTTCAGGTTGCTAATTTACAGGATATTGTAAATTTCAAAGATTGGGATAAGTTTGAGAGCAGAATTTCGCTGACCTTGACACAAATACTTAATTTACTTTGCGAAAAAAATGTCGGTGCAACTTTTTTCGTTCTGGGGTGGATTGCGGAACGTTTTCCTGCTTTGATAAAGCAGATCGACGATTACGGGCACGAAATAGCCACTCATGGTTATTCGCATCGCTGTATTTACGAGATGAATGAACGGGAATTCAAATCGGATTTGCAGAAATCTATCGAGCTAATTGGCAATATTACAGGTAAAGATATTCTGGGTTATCGAGCGCCAAATTATTCGATAATACCCAATACGATTTGGGCGTTTAAGATTTTAGCACAGTGCGGTATCCGCTACGATTCCAGCATATTTCCGATAAAGCATAATCGGGGAGGGTTTGTTTCCGCACCGCGGTTTCCTTTCATTATCGATCTGGAACAGGACGGAAAGCTGATTGAGTTCCCTCTTTCCACTATCCGTCTTCTTGGTAATAATTTTCCTGTCGCCGGCGGTGCATATCTGCGGTTGTATCCATATTGGTTTATTCGATCTGCCTTGAGGAAGTTAAATGACGCGGGAAAACCGGTTATTATTTACATTCATCCCTGGGAAATCGATTATTTTCAGCCGCGATTGAAAACTAATTTTTCGTCCAGATTAAAGCATTATGGTAATCTGGCTTTAACGGAGCAAAAAATCAAAAAACTGCTTTCTGATTTTCAATTCGCTTCTATCTCTGAAGTGATCGGACTTGCTTAATTATATTTTTAACTTGAATTTAACAATTTTTTTGTACTCAAAACCGTAGCTTTTGCTGTATATAATTTTCGATATTCATACTGAGATGGAAATATTTTTTAAACCTGAACTTATGGAGGCGTCCATGTCCACCGAAAAAAAAATTCGGACTTTTATCAATGAAAATTTTTTTTATGATGAGTCAAAAAATCATCTAAAAATAGAGGATTCATTTTTGGAAAACGGAATTCTCGATTCCACCGGCGTTATGGAGTTGGTTGCCTTTATCGAAGAAAATTTCGGCTTTCATGTCGAGGATAACGAGCTCGTGCCGGAAAATCTGGATTCGATAAAAGGAGTAATGGATTATATCGAGAAAAAGCAGAACAAGAGCGCAGCGGTTGCTAATTAACAGCCAGGAACCGAATACACAAATTCCTACATACTGAATCTCGAACGGGGGTAAATCAAATGAACAGAGTTATTATCTTGTTAGCAACGGTACTGATAATGAATCAATTTCAATGCGGCGGGCAAAAGAAGGTCGATATAAAAAATGATCTGTCGGCAATAAAACAGATTCCTGCTGAAAAATGGGAACTATTGAAAACTAAAAATTTTTATTTCGGACATCAATCCGTGGGATTTAACATCATCGAAGGCATCGAACTTATTATGCTGGAAATACCGGAGATATCACTGGATATCAAAGAGACAAAATCTGCCTCTGACTTCAAGTCCTCGATTTTTGCGCATTCTGCAGTCGGAGAGAACAAGGATCCGTTCTCCAAAATAATGGATTTCAAGAATATTATGCATAGCGGAGTCGGCGATTCGGTAGACTACGCATTTTTTAAGTTTTGTTATATCGACATTAAAGAAGACACCGATGTCCAGAGAGTGTTCGCCACATATAAGAAAGTGCTCGATTCGCTGGAAATGCGATTCCCAAACACAACGTT
>WJJN01000058.1 GCA_014729735.1 Candidatus Zhuqueibacterota bacterium | reverse complement strand
CACAGCAGGAATTTCACACTAGCTCAGGATCAGGGGGAACTGGTTTTTAGATTGCGTACCATTTTGACAGATAAGAATGGCACTCATCCGAGTCTTCGAGTTCCAAACGTTTTCGATAATACCAAATTCCAGGATATTCTGATTTCATACGACGGCAGAGTGCTTTCTGCGTTCATAAACGGAATAAAAAGCGATCATTCTGTTGAACTAACCCCGCGGGCGGATTTGTCGCTTCAGCGATTTTCATTGGCGTACATCAATTTATGGATCGTTAAGCTATTGTATTATTTATTAATTTTTCTCCCGGCAGGTTACATTTTATACATACTAATTGAGAAGATGAGAATAAAAAAAAATTATGTTTACCTCATTTTCCTGATGCCAGGTTTTTTGTATGAGTTATATTTTAGTCAGATCCATGAAAATGAAATGAGACTGGAAAACATCATTTTGAGTGTCTTATTTTCATTGATTCCATTAATCATAATGAAGTTTTCGGAGCTTCACATTACCAAAAGAAAATTAGCAACTGAACATATATAAAAAATGAAAGGTAGGAGAAATTCATGAAGGCTGTTATATTAGCCGGCGGTTTTGGATCACGTCTGTCCGAAGAAACGGATTTGCGACCGAAACCGATGGTGGAAATCGGTAATCGTCCAATTCTATGGCACATTATGAACATTTATTCCAAATATGATATCAACGAATTCATTATCGCTTTGGGATACAAAGGAGAATATATTAAAGAGTATTTTTTGAATTTTTATGCGATCAATAATGACATCACTATCGATCTAAGCACGGGCGACACCACAATCCATGACGGAAACCAACCGAAATGGAAAGTTCATTTGGTAGATACCGGATTGTACACGCAAACCGGCGGTCGCCTGAAACGATTGAAAAAATGGATCGGCGAGGAAGAAGCATTTATGTTTACTTACGGTGACGGGGTTGCTGATATCAACCTGAAAGAACTGTATGAATTTCACAAAACCCATGGCAAAGTTGCAACAGTAACAACCGTTCGTTCACCAGCGCGCTTTGGTCGCATCGTCTATAATGGCAGCCAGATAGTCAACTTTTTTGAAAAACCGGAAGCAGGCGATGGCTGGATTAATGGCGGCTTCTTTGTGCTGCACCCCAAAGCTATCGATTACATCGACGGCGACGATTCAATATGGGAGCGCGAGTGTGTTGAAAAAATATCCAACGATCATCAACTGGTCGGTTATCAACACAAAGGCTTCTGGTCATGTATGGATACGTTGAAAGAAAAGAGAATGCTGGAAGACATGTGGAATCGAGAAGAAGCGCCCTGGAAAATCTGGACAAAATAATTATTTTCTAAACAATAAAAGAGAGCACAACAATGAAAGTTTTTTTAACAGGAATTGATGGATATATCGGATCGGTGTTAGCGCCGATACTTATCGAAAATGGATTAGAAGTTGTGGGTCTTGACACTGGCTTCTACCGGGATGGCTGGCTCTACAACAACGGTTATATGCAATTTCCTGCCATATATAACAAAGACATTCGCAACATTACCGCCAAAGATTTGCAGGGTGTTGATGCGGTGGTTCATCTGGCGGAGCTATCGAACGATCCGCTGGGTCAGTTGAATCCTAAAATCACATTTAAGATAAACCATCTCGCATCAGTGGCGCTGGCTCGTCGTGCGAAACAAGCCGGCGTAAAGCGATTTGTCTACACCTCTTCCTGCAGCGTTTACGGATTGGGAGACGATAGTTATCGTACAGAAGAATCGGAAACCAATCCGCTGACTGCCTATTCCAAATGCAAAGTGCTGGTGGAAAACGATGTGGGTAAACTGGCAGACGAAAATTTCTCGCCGGTCTTTTTGCGAAATGCCACGGCGTACGGCGCTTCCCCGCGAATGCGATTCGATTTAGTGTTGAATAATCTGAGCGGTCTGGCATGGACAACGAAGAAAATTCAGCTCATCAGCGACGGTTCTCCCTGGCGCCCGCTGGTTCACGTGCGGGATATTTGCCAGGCGATCGTTACTGTACTGAATTCACCGCAGCCAAAGGTTCATAATCAGATATTCAATGTAGGGGATACGAATGAAAATTTCACGGTTCGGGAAATTGCGCAGACGGTTTCTGATACAAATCCGGGCTGCGAGTTGATCGTCGGCGAAAGTGACGGCGATAACAGGAGCTACCGCGTCTCATTTGACAAGATTCACGAGACATTTCCAGAATTTCAATGTAAATATAAAGTTTCGGATGGCGCGGCTGAATTGCACAATGTGTTCGAGCGTTTGATAATGACCGAAAATATATTTCAATTCAGACCATTCACCAGGATCAAGCAATTGAAATATTTGCTTAATTCAAAACAGATTGATAATGATTTGTTTTGGGTGAAACAGGCAGATGGTCTATCGACCGGAAATTAAAGCGGAAAAATTAGCTATTACATATTAGCTGTTGGTTGGTAGTTGTTAACAGAATAGATGCTACCTGAAGGCAAAAGGCTAAAAGCCAATGGCCAGATGCCTGTATTTGAGTAATTACCTATTTGATAAAATAAGTCCAAATCCAAATCAAAAAAGAAAGAAGAACCCGAGGATCTCGATGAACAATAATAGTACACACTGTCGTTTTTGCAACAAATCCCTGCACCACTCTTTTGTGGATCTGGGGATGTCGCCACTGGCGAATAATTATTTAAAAGAAGAAAATTTGACACTGCCGGAGCCGTTTTATCCTTTAAATGTTTTCGTTTGTGATGGCTGCTTTCT
>WJJN01000447.1 GCA_014729735.1 Candidatus Zhuqueibacterota bacterium | reverse complement strand
TATACAGCCGGTATGTTTTTCTCGATGAGTGCAACAATCGACTTCACTTTCTGATATAGATCATTCGTTCGCTCAGTTACTTCAAAATTATTTTTCATATCATCCACCAATGCAGTTTTTTTCTGCCGGCGATATTCAAATATGGATTTGATCGTAATCCGAATACTTTCGTTGATATAATCCGGTGTCGCCAGTTTAGCGGCTTCGCAATAGCTTACTACATGAATGATATTCGGACTGAATCCATTATCCGGTTCAACATCGTCCATCATTGCGGTAACTGCTGCCAATTGTACTTTTGCTTTTTCAAGGTCCGGAGAGAAGTAATCCAGTCCGGCTCTTGGTTGCAGAAATACCCGAAACTTATTATCTTCCAGTTCGCGCACTAATTTCAATAATGCCCTCGCTCTGGCTAAATCTTGCACTCCCCAGATATGTTTGGGTGTATTCATCATGATTTGGAGAACCAGATATCGAATTCCTAAATTTTTTGCAGTCTTCGCCGCCAAATAAGCTGATAAAACGTAACTGTAATCATCAGCGCCGCGGAAAGCAAAATGATGTGGGATATTCGGTTCAAAAGGCTTTTCGGTTTTCGAGATTAATTTCAGCGCCTCGATATGTTGCTCAAGATTTTGCCAAACCGAATATGGACCCCTGCCATCAATTTTATTGAACCACCAAAAAGAAAGTGCATGCCAGGCAATATTTATTGTTCTCTCATAAACATCCGCTAAATAAGGGATGTCGCGCGTGCCTGCATACGTTCTGACCAACATCGGACGTGAGGCATCATAAATATCGCTCAAATCCTGTTCAGAATTTATAGGAACTCCTCCTCCATTCGGTCTATCGCCCCAATCCTGCCCAAAATCGGATTGACTTAGCTGAGAAGAGCCGATAGAAATAATATCTAAAAACTTCGTCTCTGCCAGCACTTTCAGCCATGTAATAAATTCTTGTTTCGCTTCCTTGTAATCAGGATTATAAGGACCAGCATGTGCCCGCATCAATGGCGGAAAGCCAGGTACGCAATTACGGGCAATTCGTTCAGCTAATGTGTCCTTTCTTGTTCCATAATTCGCATAGTCAAATCTGCCCCTGGAAGAAATGCTCTGGTATTCCCCCTGGTTGATGAGGTCTTGGGCAAATGACATCCGTTCATCATCATATTTTGAACCTGCTGTTATGGATGCAGGTATGGCTATATTCGGAATACCTAACTTCCGCAATGATTCTATTGGTGTTTCATCACCTGCAAAAACGGGTATTTGATTATGGTATTCAGACTGTATTCGCTTGCAAGCACTCGGCAATGCTGCAAAATATATCTGAAGCAATGTTCCACCTTGTTGTGCGAACTGATTGTGCTGTTTTAGTAAATGATATAACCTGCCGAAGCCCTGTTGAGCGTCAGCAGGATCTAAACGATAGCTGAATCCAAGTCGAGTGATTTTATTTGAATCTATCCAGTTGCATAGGAATGAAATGTTAGTTATTTTCTTAATATGCGCGATTGCGTGTGAAATTTCGGCATCACCAATAATTACCTTATACCCGCAACCTTCTATGAGTTTGGCGACAGCGGTAATTCCAAGCGTATGAGCATCAGTTTCAGGACGGACAAGTCCGAAAATTTCCTTTTGCTGTACCTCAGCTACCATTTTTTACATTCGTCTTTTTAGTTCTTTTACAGGAAGCCCTTTAAGCCCAAGGCTCTTTAATGTTCTTCCTGATCTACCGAAATTAATTCTTAATAGCGATTGGGAAATATTCAATATTGAACACATCAACGGAGTTTCTACCCCGGCTAATTTCGCTAACTCAATCAGAGGTACGATACCCGTGGGCACATCTTCCAGCATTAAGCGGCTGTAAAGAGTATTTGGAGCTAGTATTTTATAATATGCCGGATTGTTCAGCATTTTTTCCCGCAAAGTAGCGCCTTTGATGTTTTTATAAGCATAAGAAACCCAGTCAGATAAACTCAGCAGGTCGATGCCGAACGCATTTCCAATATCGAGCCGTTCATTGTCTATATTGTCCAAAAATTCAGCGGTTGCAGGTGTCATATCATTATAAAAATAAAAAAGATTACCTCTTTCAATTGCAGCAGCATTAAAGATGATAACTGTCGGATGAAACATTGCACCAATGTTTTCCAATCCTGTATGGAGAATATTTTCAGCTTTTACAAAACAGGGAAAAATTCCATTAACGATGTCGAGCACGTAATCAGTATCCGAGGACGGATACGCCGCCAGATACACACTATCTTTAATGCCGATAATCCTGACGTTCCCGGGCGATTCCGCCCGGCATGCATAGATAAGACTCTGTGATTCAGCGATAAAAAGCCTCTTCGTGGCAACTTTTTTTACCTCAGTTGAGAATTCCAGGGCTCCGAATGTTCTGCCTGGATTCAATACAATTACCTGATTATCAGCTAAATGCTCAGCCATTTTGGCTGCTATTTCTTTGTGGGCATCGGCAGTTGTTGTAATCATCACAAGCTCTGCTTCTGCCACAGCTTCCTTCAGATCATCCGTAACCCGATTCACCCTGGCGCTACCATTAATTTTGTCACTCAGCCGGATTTCTTTCGTCTCTGCAATCGGGGCAATTTTGGCTAAGGATCTGTTGTATAGAGTAATATCATGCCCCATTGACGCAAAATGACCAGCCATTGCCTGTCCGCCATTTCCGGCGCCTATTATCGCTATTTTCATAATAATCGGATTCCCAAAAAATAAATTTTGAGTGACTATGTTTGATACCCATTTTGCTTTTCGAAGCAGCTCAAAATAGAAGTGATCGGTTGATTAAGATCCATTTTAAAAATAATTTCAAACAATTCTTCCACCTGTTTCTTAGCCATATAATTTTCCGTTATCCTGGTAAATTTCAACAAGTATTCTTTTCTATTCAGCGATGTCTCCGGCTCTCCCCTGGGAAGTTTATTTAAAAGAATGTGAGTTTTGCCCGACATTGTTGCTATTTCGAGAATGCTGCCGCGCTCCTGTGGGTATTCCTTATCCATGACTTCATCGGATTCGATTTCAATTTTTGAAGAAAGGCGTTGCAGATACTCGTCATCGAGATGGCGTTCCATATTCTCATAAGTCACATATCCGTATTTAAATGCTATTAATACGGCATAGGCTATTGAAAACATGGCATCTTGTATCGTATCGGGATTCTTTATCAATCCGACTTCTGAAATACCAACTGAATATGTTTTTATTTTTATTTTCGAAATATCATGAATTCGGATACCATTATTATATGCGTCAATTGCCAGATCAATCGCATGATGGCAATGTCTGCACGTGGGGTATAGCTTCGTATATGTATTTAATATTTCCCAGCGCTTGCCTAATTCATCCATCAAATCATTTTCATTAAAAGAATCCGTCATCGCTTTTATCCAACCATGCTGTCCCTCAAAAAGAGAGGCAGGTCCTTTACCTCCGTACTCCACAAATTGCGCGGCTAAAACTCCGGACTGACACGAGCGTCCGACCTGAAATGACTTGATAGACGGATTCCCATGAAGCATTTCCTGTAATCCGGCGCTTAATAATCCTGCAATCGACAATGCATGTGCCATACCAGGTTCATCGTATTTCATAATACTTGCGACTGCCGCCGCCGAACCGATTGTGCCGGTAGTACTTGTCGAATGGAAGCCCCTTTTCAAATGAGAAGGATTAATGGCTTTTGACAAGCGCAACATTACATCATATCCTATAACGATTGCTTTTAATAGTTTTCCTAAAGTGGCATTTTGCTTTTCTACTTCTGCCAATGCAGCAGGTATTACAACAGCCGCAGGATGTGCCGTTCCAAAACGATGTCC
>WJJN01000057.1 GCA_014729735.1 Candidatus Zhuqueibacterota bacterium | reverse complement strand
AATTCGCTCCAGTTTGCCCCAGGTCATATCAAAACCTAAAAACTCTTCGATAGTTGCTGCAACTTTTGTGATGTCGATTGTCAATACAAAAAATAAGCGATAAATAAACGCGTACGGAATTAATTTCAAATCCTCTTTCTCCGTGGCAACGCAATACAGTGCAGCCATGATATCTAGCAATGCGATACTGAGCCACCATAACGGGATGAGATTGGACATACCATAAAAAACCGCCACCAAAATCAGGAACAGATTTGCAAAGATGTTCATTGAAGGCCAAAGGATTGCTTCATAGAACATCGACCACAATACCAGGCTGTTGAGCATATTTTCCTGCGGCTTAAATAACCGCTCCCGATGCTTTTTCAATGATTGCAGGAGCCCGCGCGTCCAGCGATAACGTTGTTTTAACAATTGATACATCGATTCGGGCGCTTCGGTATATGCAATGGCTTTTGGCTCGTAAATTATCTGCCAGCCCGCCTGTCGTATTTTCAGGGTCAGATCGGCGTCTTCGGCATATGTATCGCTGGCATACCAGCCGGCATCGATGATGGCTTGTTTGCGAAAAATACCGATGGGTCCCGGGATAATATTCACCATTTTTAAATAGCTCTGTGATGTCCGCACCATATTCAAGCCTTCCACATATTCCAATGATTGCAGATTGGTGATCATCTTATTGGCATTCATCACTTTCACATTTCCAGCAACAGCACCAATTTCCCTGTCGTTGAAATGCCTCATCCCATAACGCAATGTTTTTGATGACAACGCCGAATCACCGTCCATGCATAACACAAATTCTGCTCGCGAAAAATGAATACCTGAATTTAGCGCACTGGATTTGCCGCCGTTTTCTTTATTTATCAATGAAACGCGCACCTTTTCATATTTGCCGGCATGATACCCAACCAGCTTTTCGGCGACTTTGTGGGTCTCGTCTGTGGATCCGTCATTAACGACAATGATCTCGTAATTGGGATAATCCAGAGTTAGCAGGGATTTTACCGAATCCTCGATGACTTTCGCTTCATTATACGCCGGAACGATAATTGATATAAACGGGAAATACTCAGGCTGTTCCACTGCTGAATATTTTGAGTAGAACAAGAAACTGGCAATTAATGTGATGAAATATCTGATCATTAACATACCTAAAAAGAACAGCAGTGCAAAGATCGACGCATTCACAATGAGTCCGGATACGGAAAGGCGCGTCAGTGGGAGTGTGAAGTAGATCACTACGTACATCACAACAGAGACAATCACCGAAAGACCGATAACTGCCAACAGAGTTGCTTCCCTGTCTTTGGGAATGGGTGCCTGTTCCATATTCGGCAGAACAGCCCGCTTTTTAAAAGTCTTCTTCTCTTCTGTCATGAAATTAATAGATACTCCAATATGATGACACGGAACAGGAAAAGTAGTTATAGCTCGAATCAAAACGATATGAGCTCCCAGCACTGATTTTTCCGTTCACTGTTAAATATTTCGTCGGTTGAAACTGGATCCTGCCTTCAATTTGCCGCAAAATTATATCGAGCTCCGGCAAATAGCCGAGTTTGGCTCCAAAGTTGATTTTCATCGATTCAGCAAGCCACGGTTTATATTCAAGCCACAGACTGTGAGAATCAAGATTTTGCGGAGAATAATAAAGCGTCTGGCTGCCGTTACTTCCCGGCACAAATGGCGCGAGATATTTGTAATTCAAATACTGTGACTCGTAACCCAGTACAGTTTTTGAGAAAAACTCCTTACCGATTCGCAACTGGACGTCATTTCCTCTGTTGCCATCAGAAATTGAAATAAAGTTGAAATAACCGGACAGCATTATTTTCGATTGACTCTGGTATGAGCCTGTGAATTTATAGAAATCCACGTCAAATCTTCTATCCACCAGATATGGTGAGTAAAGGATCAGCGCTGCATCGTTATTTTCATAATAAAACGCAGCGTTCAGCTCATCATTCATTGAAAATGAAATTGACACATCCTTTACGCTGCGTTTTATCTCCCCCCTCGAATTCAATGTACCAAATCCTCCGGAGATACTAAAATTTTGCTGCGGTCTGATAATCAATCTTCCTTTAAACGTCTTAAAATCCCTTTGCCGGTCTGCGGAGGCAACATTAGCATTCACAAAAGATGCACCGAGAGTGAGAAACGAGCCCATGCCTGCCTGTCCGGTGCCACCGAGATGATAAATTTGGAAATTCTGATTATCCGAATAAAAATTCGCCATGGGATTAAATCCCAGATGATTGGGAATTTTGGAAAGCATCTTTCCAAGTCCGGTTTGCGGTAAATATTGGAAACGGGATTGTACCATTTCCGCTTGTTCGGAACTCAAATCTTCATTCAGTAATTCAGTGTAAATCGTCCGTGCTTTTTTGAATCTTTTTAAATTAAGATATGCATCGCCCAGGAACAAACGGCTCTCAAAATGATCCGGTCGCTTCTGAAGCAGCGATTCAAATTCTGTCAGTGCCGAATCAGCATTGCCGTTCCAAAGTAGTGTCTTTGCTCGTTTAAGGGCAATCTCGAAACTATATTCCTCCGCTAACAAATCGCTGAAAATCGAGATTGCCCGGTCCAGATTTTTGGCGCTGATGTTCAGTTCAGCGAATTCTACCCGCACCGGTCTTTTGGGTTGAATCACACGGGCGAAATACGCCTCGTACTTACCCAACGCCTGCTCGTACTTACCTTCCTGCACCAGTTCTCTGCCCTGTTCCAGGATTTGAAATACTTTCCGTTCACGCTCGGCTTTCAATTCCGATTGATAATATCTCTCTACCGCAGCAATTTCTTTGTTCGTCGGATCAAGCGACTTTGCCAGTTCCAGGTATTCGTGCGCGGTTTCCAGATTTTGCCTGGCAATGTTCAATGATGCCAGCGTTAAAATTGCGTAAATATTCCTCGGAGTTTGGTTATGCACGTTTTCCAGGTACTTCTGCGATTCATCCAGATCCTTTCCCTGCCAGACCAGTACCTGTCCCATCAGAAGTTGATAGTCCAAATTACCCGACTCGTTCTCCAGGAGCATTTTCAGGACATATTCCGCTTTTTCCGGTTTTCCATACCACGCGCAATGCTGAGCATATCGAAACGCCATCTGAGGATCGGATTCAATTGGAACCTGCTTGAAATATGTTTCCATCACTTTGATGGATTGCTCGAATTGTCCGAGATTGTTGTGATAAACAGATAACTTTTCCATAGTTTCTCGGTCTGAAGGATCTTGCTCGAATTTATCCGAATACTTTTTTGTGAGCAGCCTATATAAACTATCCTGGAGCGAATCGATGAATTGCGGACTATCTCCTGCTCTGAGCTTTTGCTCGTAAATTTCGGCGTGAGCCGCTGCCTGTTCATATTCTCGCTCTTTCATCAATTCCCGGATCAATTGCAGCCGGATTTTGTT
>WJJN01000446.1 GCA_014729735.1 Candidatus Zhuqueibacterota bacterium | reverse complement strand
TGGAAACCGTGGAAGGCGTTGCTGCAGTCAAAGTGAAAGGTGGGCTGGAAGAGGAAATCCGCGTCGAGCTGGATGAGCAGAAGCTGACGCTGATCGGCATCGATATTCAGCAGGTGAAAAACCGGCTGGCGCAGGAAAATGTGAATTTAGCCGGCGGCAATTTGAAAGAGGGACAGACAGAATATCTCGTTCGTACGTTGAATGAATTTAAAAATGTGGATGAGATTGCCGAGGTAGTCATCGGCACCTGGAACGGCAGAGAGATCAAAATCCGGGATGTGGGTGTCGCGAAACGCACGAATAAAGATCGCGAAATTATCACCCGTATCAACAACCAGGAAAGCGTGGAAATCGAAATTTACAAAGAGGCGGATGCGAATATCGTTGCGGTCGCAAAGCGGGTTGCGGACAAGGTGTTCGGAACTGCGGAGCAACAGGCGTTCGTGCGTCAGTTGGAAGAGCGGAAAAAGGCAGAGGCGGAAAAGGAGGCGGAGGACGAAAAGACTCCTGAAGAAAAAAAGGCGCAGACTCCGGGTGGTCAGCCACCGGGCGAAGATCTGCGCGCTAAAATGATGACGAACTTCATCGCATATAATCTGCCCGAAGGCATTAAAATCGACAAACTTTCCGATCAATCCATATTCATCGAAAATTCTGTGAATGAAGTTAAGAACACTGCCATTATCGGCGGGATTCTGGCGGTGATCGTACTGTTCATTTTTCTGAGAAACATGACCGCCACGATGATCGTCGGCGTATCGATCCCCATTTCCATCGTCGCTACCTTTGCGCCGATGAAGATGTTCGGCGTTACGCTCAATATCATGTCGCTCGGTGGATTGGCGCTGGGCATCGGAATGCTGGTTGATAACTCCATTGTGGTGCTCGAAAGCATTGCCCGCTGCCGGGAGGAAGGCGATAATTTGATCCAGGCGACTATTCGCGGGGTCGGCGAAGTCGGCGGCGCCGTGTTCGCAGCCACCCTGACCACTGTCGCCGTGTTTTTCCCGATTGTGTTCGTGCAGGGCGTGGCAGGACAGATCTTTGGAAACCTGGCGCTGACAGTCGTATTTTCGCTATTAGCCTCGCTGGCAGTCGCATTGTTTTTGATCCCGATGTTATCCTCACGACAATCCCAGAAATTCGTCGCCGGTGTTCAGGTCACAGAATTATTCAAAAAAAATATATTTTTCTTTTCAACTGAAGAAAAAATTAATTCACTTCTCACAGGTGATGACCAGCGTCCAGCCGGACAAAAGCTCACCACTGCACTTTTAGCCCTGCTGCAAACAGCCGGATTGATGCTGCTGAAATTCGCGATGATTATCGGCGCAGTAATCGTGTTTTTGATCAAGCATATATTTCTGTTGCTCGTTTTAATTTCGATGCCGATATTTGCACTGCTGCGCGTCACTGGCTTGATTAAGCTTCGCATCAGTGAAAAAATGAAGGCTATTGCCGCACATCCGGTTGTCTGGAAATTGACATACATTCAAGAAATCTGGGAAACATTTTTAGTTGTCAATGCAGTCCCGTCGTTTTATAATGATCTGGCGAATTTAAAAAATAGATTTTTGCATAAACGCTGGTGGGTAATCATCTTAAACGCACTGCTGCTTCCTGTTTACATCGTATTTTATTTGTTAAAATTCATCGCACAATTTTTTCTTGAAATCGTTTTTCGATTCATTCATTTCTTTATTGCGAGCGCCGGGATATTGTTCAAGGGCTTTTTCCTGATTTTAAAACTGATTTTCACCGTACCGATAAAACTGGTACTCGCCGGTTTTAACGCCGGCTATGACCGATTGGAGGGAGTATATCCCAAAGTTCTGGTCTACAGTTTGAACAACCGCTGGTCGGTGATCGGCGTGATGCTGGCGCTGTTCCTGTTCAGCCTGTTCGTGATTGTGCCGAATCTGGGCAGCGAATTGATCCCGGAAGTCCATCAGGGAGAATTCAATCTGGATGTGACCATGCCCGTGGGAACGCCCGTGGAAAAGACAGATGCCCGCCTCGTCGAAGTGCAGGATTTTTTGCTTGCACAGCACGGGGTCGATAAAGTCGGTGCGGTGATCGGTACGGATAAGACCACGAGCACCGAGAGTGAAGAAGGCGAACATACCGCCAAAATAACAGTCACGCTGAAACGGGCAAGCAATGTCGTTGTCGCTGAGGAGCGGTTGATCGAAACGATTCGCAGCGAAATGAAGAAGCATTCCGGTGTTCAATCCAAAATTTCCCGCCCGGTACTGTTCAGCTTCAAGACGCCGATTGAGGTTGAAATTCACGGATACAATTTAGTGAAATTGCAGGCAATCACCCGTCAGATCGAAGAAGAAATGCAGAAAATTCCGGGCTTGTTCGATGTAAAATCGAATGTTCAGCGCGGGAATCCGGAAGTGCAAATCAATTACAACCGACCGCTGCTCGCGCACTACGGGCTGAATATCCGCGAAGTTGCAGCAATCGTGCGAAATAAAGTGCGCGGAGATGTTGCCACGGAATTCAAAGACGAAGACCGCAAAATCGATATTCTGGTTCGGCTGAAAGAAGAAGATAAAGAAAGCATCAGCGACCTGCGGCGGTTGATTATCAATCCTCTGGGCGAGCGCCCCATTCCGCTGGAAGCGATTGCAGACATCCGAGTGACCGAAGGTCCGGCGGAGATCCGTCGAGTCGATCAGCAGCGCACCGCGCTGATCAGCGCGAATATCGGTGGTCGCGATCTGGGTTCGGTGAGCGAGGATATTTACCAATTGCTTCGAACCACCGAAATGCCAACGGATTTTACATTCACCCTTGCCGGTCAGAATAAGGAAATGCAGACATCGTTGGATAGTCTGAAAATGGCGCTGGCGCTGGCGATCTTTCTGGTATACATCGTAATGGCATCGCAGTTCGAATCGCTGGTGCATCCGTTTGTGATTATTTTTACGATCCCCTTGGCATTGATCGGCGTGTTCGTCTTTCTCTATATTTTACAGATACCGTTGAGCATCGTCGTCTTTCTCGGCATCATCATGCTCGCCGGAATTGTGGTCAATAATGCAATTGTGCTCGTGGATTATATCAATCAATTGCGGGATCGCGGTATGGAAAAAATCGAAGCTATTGTTGAAGCCGGCAAGGTTCGACTCCGACCGATATTGATGACCACGATGACCACTGTGCTGGGTCTACTGCCTATGGCGATCGGCGTGGGCGATGGCGCCGAAATCCGAAAACCGATGGCGATTACCGTAATTATCGGTCTGCTGACAGCGACAATTCTGACGCTGGTGGTAATCCCGACCGTTTACAGTGTCGTCGACAGAACTTCGTCGTCAACAGAAAAGAGTAATAGAGGTATATAATGGTTCGCGTGAAAGAAAGCTTGCTTCCCCGATTATCGTTAAACCGTCCGGTGACCGTGATCATGAGCCTGCTGGCGTTACTGGTAGTAGGTTATATTGCCTTCACACAAATTTCAGTGGAGCTCTTCCCAGCCGGATTTTCGCCGCCATTTCTGGGAGTCTGGACGCCCTATCCAAATTCCAATCCGCAAGAAGTCGAAGAACAGATTGCGAAGCCCATCGAGGAGCAGGTGCGCACAATCAGCGGTGTGCGCCGGGTGGAAACGTCCAGCTCCAGCAACGGCTGCTGGACGTTCATCGAATTTGCCCAGCGTACGGATATGGACCTGGCGTATGCTCAGTTGCGGGATCGCATGGACCGCGTCAAATCGGAGCTACCGGAGGATGTGGAGCGGCTGTATCTCCGTAAATGGTCAGATGATGACGATCCGGTGCTCTGGATCACGCTGATCGAAGAGTATCCGCATCCGGATAAATATTTGTTGATGGAGCAGCATGTTAAAAAGCCCCTGGAGCGAGTGGATGGCGTGGCGCAGGTGGAAATCTGGGGCGCGGATGAAAAAGAGATCATGATCCAGATCAATCAGGATCTGGTGAAGGCATACAAAATCAATTTATATGAAGTCATCCAACAACTACGCAGCGATAATTTTTCCATTTCCAGCGGATTCGTCGAAGAAGGGGATCGAAAGATTTTTGTTCGCTCTGTCGGCAAATTCACGTCCCTGGAAGAAATTCGGAACCTGCCGGTTCGGGGACCCAATCTGCGACTGAAGGATGTGGCAGAAGTTAAATACGATGTCCCGGAGCGTCGCTGGCGCAATTTGACCGATGGCAAAAGCTCGATCAGTCTGGGCATTTTTAAAGAATCCGTGGCGAACACGGTCGAGTTGTCTCATAATGTCGTCAATTTTTTTGAAAATGATTTCAAGAAAGATCCCAAACTAGAGGGTTTTAAAACAGAGATTTTGTTCAATCAGGGCGAGCTGATTATGGAGTCCATCCAGAATCTGAAACGAACAGGGATCTGGGGCGGATTGTTCGCGTTCCTCGTGCTGTTCTTCTTTCTCCGCCGCCTGCGGATGACGACCATCGTTTCCATGGCGTTGCCGCTCTCAATTTTAATCTCGCTGACCGTCATGTATTTCATCGGCTGGACTTTGAATATCATCACGATGATGGGATTGATGATCTCGATCGGGATGGTGGTGGATAATTCCATCGTGGTTCTGGAAAATATTTATCGAAAACGGGCAGAGGGCAACAACGACCGCCAGGCTGCACTATGGGGCGCAAGCGAAGTGTCGCTGGCGATCACCATGGCGACTTTCACTACTGTCGTCGTATTCCTGCCGCTGATTTTGATCAATGATGAAGTGGGATTTCAATTCTATATGCTGCGCATCGGACTTCCGGTGATTATATCATTGATCGCGTCGCTGTTCGTCGCAATGATCTTCATCCCGCTCGCTGCCACTAAAATCGTCAGCAAGCGCAAAGTACAGGAACCGAAATCAATTCAAAAATTCAATCGCTTTTATCAAAGGATTTTGAGCTGGGCAGTGACGCACCGGGTAGAATTATTTGTCATCCTGGTACTGGTCACAATGTCAATGTTTTATGCCGCGCAGAATACCAAAAGTAAGCCTGGCATGGATGGAAATATCAATGATGTTCGCTTGATTTTCGAGCTTCCCGAAAACTACCGAATCGAGGATTCGGAGAGATTATTCAGCATCGTCGAAGATACTGTGCGGGCGAAGGAAGAAATTTATGGCGTGCGGACGATCATGTCCCGCTTTAGCCATAACTGGGGACACATGCGCATTTTCCTCGAGCCTCCACCCAGAAAGGAATGGTACGACGTGCTTTATGAAAATATCATGAAACAGTTCGGCAGACTGCCGGATGGTGTGATGGCTCGTGATGCGGTGATCGAAGATATTAAAGAGCGGCTGCCGGTTTTTCCGGGAGTCAGTGTACGTACGAGCTGGCGTCAGGAGGGCGGCGGTGATGGTGCGTCGATGGCAATCGTTCTGTATGGAGATGATACCAATACGCTGGTGGAGCTTTCCAAAGAGGTCGAGCGCCGGCTTCGATCCATTGAAGAAATTATCAGTATTGAAACGGATCGCGAAAAGGGAGGCGACGAAATCCGGCTGCACATCAAACGGGAGCAGGCGAAGAAATATGGCATTTCGCCGACCATGATTTCCGGAACCGTGCAATACGCACTGCGCGGATTCCCGCTGCCGAAATATCACACGGAAAACAAGGAAATAGATGTGCGGATTCAATTGCGGGAAGAGGATCGCAAGAATCTTCCTCAATTAAAAAACCTGACTTTTTTCACAAATTCAGGCAGGGAAATTCCTCTGGATGCCGTCGCGACATTTTCGGTTGAAAAGGGGTTCGGCGAAATTCAGCGATCCGACGGCAAAACGTTTCTAAGCGTGAAAGCGAACACGACCAAAGATAACATGAAAATTCTCTATCAAAAAGTCGATCAGGTGATGAAAGGTTTCACCATGCCGTATGGTTATTCATGGAGCAAGGGACGACGGTTCGACCGGATGCAGGAAAGCAATGACAGCCAGAAATTCGCGCTGATCCTGTCGGCAACTTTCGTCTTCCTGCTGATGGGAATTTTGTTCGAATCGTTCGTGCTGCCATTGTCGGTTATCCTGGCAATTCCGCTGTCGTTCATCGGCGCGTACTGGATGATGTTCCTCACCGGCACACCCATCGACCTGATGAGCCAGATCGGATTTGTGATCCT
>WJJN01000445.1 GCA_014729735.1 Candidatus Zhuqueibacterota bacterium | reverse complement strand
TCAATTTTGATAACATTGAACATTCTCCATGCCCAGCAAAATTCTAATAAAATGCCGCCATCCATCGAAGCGTCGAAAGATGAGCCGGTGAAATATACCGGGGATCTGACGCCGGACAAGCGGTTCCATGACGGGCTGCTGCCTCATGCTGTGGGCGTGCACCAGTTCCAGGTGATGCGTGCGAACAGGTCCCATCCGCCGGAGCGTGGAGAAAGCGAGGCGCAGGGCTGGACCTATAATCATCAGCCTTACCTCGCGTATTGGAATGACAGATTTTATTATCAATATTTGAGCAACCTGTATCACGAGCACGGCGCACCAGGTCGGACGCTGCTAATGACTTCGGACGATGGCTTTCACTGGAGCGATCCGATTGTGGTGTTTCCGCAATACGATCTGCCGGAGATCAAACACGAAGAATATGTCATTCCTGCCGGAACCAAATCCGTGATGCACCAGCGCATGGGATTTTACGTCGCACCCAACGGCAGATTGCTTACATCGGGATTTTACAGCTTCTGTGCTTCAACCCGCCATTCCCCGAACGCGGGGAATGGACTCGGACGCGTGGTACGGGAAATCTACAAAGACGGCACGTTTGGTCCGATTTATTTCATCCGCTATAACAGACACGCGGGATGGAATGAGGATAATACAAATTATCCGTTCTATAAAAAATCCGAAGATAAAGGTTTCGTCGAGGCGTGCGAGGCGCTGCTCGCGGACAAATTGATCACACTTCAGTGGTGGGAAGAAGACCGGGCAGAGGACGGCTTTTATGCGATCAATCCCGGGGATGTGGAAAACGCGGATTATTTTTCGGCAAATATCGTCACCTCGCGAGGCGCGGGCAAGGCGTTTTGTTTTTACGAGCGCCCGGATGGTGTGCTTGTGGGATTATGGAAAAATCAATACGCGGCGTTGAGCGAGGATAACGGAAAAACGTGGACTAAAATATCTCAAAATCCGACCCTGCTGACCTCTGGCGCCAAGACCTGGGGACAGCGAACAGAAGACGGCAGATATGCTATTGTGCATAATCAATCGGCAACCATGCGCAACCGGTTTCCGATGGCAGTGCTGGTCAGCGATGACGGACATATTTATGAACATCTTTATTCACTGAGTGGAGAGGTGCCGCAAAAACGTTTTCAGGGTGCGCATAAAAATCCGGGATTGCAGTATTTTCGCGGCATTGTTCCCGGAAATGGCAATCCACCGGGAGATCATTTATGGATCGTGCACAGCATGAACAAGGAAGACCTCTGGATTGCCCGGGTGGAGGTACCGGTTGTCGCCGGAGTGCCGGATCACGTGAACCAAAATTTCGATGATCTTGACGATGTGACCGTATTAAGCTCGTGGAGTCTCTATGTGCCAAAGTGGGCGCCGGTCTCAATTGTTCAGGATCCAATCGGCAGAACCCGATGTCTGGAGCTGCGTGATGAAGACCCGTTCGATTATGCAAAAGTCGAGCGTATCATTCCGGATAGCAAAAATCTGGAGGTACAATTTAGTTTGAATCCTGTGGTCGTATCTCGGGGATATGCTTTGGAAATTGAAGTACAAGATCAGCGCGGCAAACGTCCGATGCGTCTGCGGATCGATGAAAATACACTCGGCGTCGATCATCGGGGTATCGAAGAAAAGCTTGTACCTTTTGAAACCGGGCAGTGGCACGACATCCGGCTGGTGATGAGCTGTGAAAAACAATCTTACGATTTATACGTGAATGGGGTAAAAGAACATTCGGGTTTACCGTTTCAGGATGAAATGTCAGTTTTACAGCGAATCGTATTTCGCACCGGTCCCTATCGCAATTTCGAGGATCTTCAGGTCATCGATGGTCAGCCGGATTGTACCGGGGTTCTTTCGGAAGATCAAGCGGGTGCGGATGAAAAAGTGCCGCTGTGCGTGTACTGGATCGACGATATTAAGACGAAAGGAGAATGAGATGATTCATCGATATTACAAAGAGGGACAGAAGCTGGATGTCGCCGGTCTGAATCAGATCACAGTCCTGATCGACAGGTCGGAGACGGAGCTGACGGAAGTCGCGCTTAATGAATGGCATGCGCACCTGAACGGTCCGCCGCATAAACACGATCAGAAGGAGCAGGTATTTTACATTGTCTCCGGAGAGGGGATCGTTATCGTCGGAAATGACAAATTTAATGTGAAACAGGGGAATCTGATTTATGTACCCACCGGCGTTGTTCATCAAACCATTACAACCAGCGCTGAGCCATTGGGGTATATTTTATTCAATATTTTCAATTCTAAGGAAAAAGAGGGACATGCCTCGTTCGCGGAACATATTGAAAAAGTAAAACAGACCCGGCGCAAACAGGCGGATTCGGGACAGGCGAAAGTGGCTGGTTCTGAGCAGACAGATTCAGCCGATTCACAAGGCAAATTTATCGCCGATGTATTTCAAGGGAAAAAATATGAATTCGGTTCCAATGATACGTTGCTGCATATCGACCGGACGGAGACTGAAAAATTCGAATTTGTCGTGGTGCGATGGCAGCCGGGCAGCAAAGGAGCGATGGTCGCGCACAAAGAAAAGGAACAGACATTTTACATTCTTAACGGCAGCGGAGCAGTGACGATTGGTAACGAGAGCGAAAACGTGAAGCCGGGCGATATTGTGTTTGTACCCCGAAATACACCGCATACCACAGAAACCGGAGATGAGCAATTGACCTATCTGTGCCTGAATTCGATTGTCGACAAAACACAGGATGAAAGCTTCGATGCAATGTACCGGCGGATCGCACCGCAGCGAATGGAGCGTTGGAAAAGCGGCGATACTTCGGTGGGGGAATGATAGCGATGCCATTGCTTTAAAGAATGGGATCGCTTAGCATTTTCGATGCAATTAAATTTTCCCATTAAAAAGGAATTACATATGAAAAAGTCAATTTCATTTTCAATGATTGCAGTCATCTTACTGCTATCAATGTGCAATCAATCAGAAACAGAAAAGCGGGCGCAGGGACTCATTGGAGCATATTATGGAAACGCCGATTTAACGCGCATCAAGCAGGCTGAAATTTTGACGGATCTGGATCGATATTGGGATGAAGAAACCGGACATGGATCGGCGTGGTCCGGGAAGTACGAAGGTTTCGTTATTGCTCCGGTATCCGGCGAAGTAAATTTTCATTTAGAAACAAACAAACGTGCAATTTTGAAAATTGATCAAAACACAGCAGAAGCGCAGGGAGAAAATTCCTCTGCCAAAACAACGGTGGTGATGAAAAAGGGCGCGCCATATCCAATCTCAATATCATATTTTCATCCGACCAGAGAACCGGGATTTTTGCGGGTAATGTGGAGCCGGGATGGTCAGGAGCAGAAACCAATTCCGCCTGATAATTTGTTTTTCACAGAAGAGATCGCCAGGAACTGGAACTATATTATCGAGCCGGACCCGAAATCAGTAGATCGCAGCCAGTTCATAACAGTACCAACGAAAAATGTGGTTGTCTATTATGAACCGGGACGATTCTGTGGATGGCCCGCTAATAACGGCATCTGGAGCTGGGGCGATGAGATCGTTGTTGGCTTTACATTGTCATATTATCAGGAAAAAGAGCTGCATCATTCCAAAGATGAAACCAGACCTTCGTTGACGGTGCTCGCCCGTAGCAATGACGGCGGTGAGACCTGGTCGCTGGAAGACCCTGAGAATTACGTGGATGATGGCGGTGAGCCCGTAAAGAATGAAACTCCCATCCATTTCAAGCATCCTGATTTTGCGTTGCGTTGTTTACAGAATCGTTATTTTTATTCGTACGATCGCTGCCGCACCTGGAATGGTCCCTATTTATTCCCGGATTTTGGTGAAGAAAAATTGACATCGCGCACCGATTATGTGGTGAACAGCGATAAGGAATGCCTGTTTTTCTTTTCCGCAGAAGAAGAAAGAGTGCAAGCCCGGCTGCAGGATCAGGCGTTTTGTGCCCGAACGACAGACGGCGGGCTATCTTATGAATTTTTGTCCTGGATCGCCCAGCCCATCGAAGTGCGCGCAGTGATGCCGTCCACCGTCCGGATCGCGGAAAATCATCTGGTATCTGCTCTGCGACGGCGGCATGATAAACGGGAATTCGATGATAAACCTCCGGTGGTCAAAAACTGGATCGATGTTTATGAATCTGAAGATGACGGCGAAACCTGGCAATTTTTGAGTGAAGTGGCGCAGACCGATCTCGGCAAGCGAAACGGCAATCCGCCAAGTCTTGTTAAATTGAGTGATGGCAGGTTGTGC
>WJJN01000444.1 GCA_014729735.1 Candidatus Zhuqueibacterota bacterium | reverse complement strand
TCTCTGCATCTCCCTTCGAATCGCACGTAACAATAAATGCCTTCACTGCGGTTGAGTCGAGCAGATACTGCGCTTCCAGCCCTTTTGGAAAGAATTGGTGACCGAGCAACCCTTCGGAAATATATTTTGGTGTTTTTTCAATTAGATTTTCTTTTGGAAGCAATGTCAGAATATCCGGCTCCTCTTTCGGCGCCTGGATGCGGGCGGCGATTTCCTCTGCCAGTCGATGCATGAAACTTCGCACCATTTCCGTGGCATCGCTTGCATTCAGATCTATAATATACTGCCCCTGATAAAATCGAATATGATAATCCGATACCGTGGCTTCGGTACCGATATCTGCATAATCATTGCCCGGACTGCGATAATTGGAAAACACACCGAATGCATTTAGCAGATTTCCCATATCGTAAATATCCACAAGAACCGAAAGCTCTTCCATCGTCATATAATTGACCGTCACCAATTGGCGGAAGCCATACGCCAGATATAAATCCGCGCTGCCGTTAATGTATTCGAACAAATCTTCGGGTCCGTAGAACCGGGGATCGCTTTCCCAATTCCAGACTTCATGCCAGTCGCTGGCAGGCAACAGATTTTTCAAAGCATCCCGGGATTGATCTTCGCCGCGAGCATGATTAGAAATCAATAAAAAAAGGAAAAAGCATGATATTAGTAGTCCATAGCGTTTGGTTGACATTTTAACCTCGTTTTAATTTGTTCATATCAAAAAATGATACATAGTCTCTATCATATCAGGCTAATAATTGATTCATGCGCGGCATTCTGTCTTTCAGGGCGATGCCATATTTGCAGCGCGCTACACACACTTCGCAATTTTCGCACGGTGCTGCATTTTCAGAAACTGCCAGCTCTCTGTAATTAATACGCGCCAGATCGAGATCGTTATATCCATCCGCATACATATAGCAGCGATTGACTTCAGGAATATCTACGCCATGTGGACAGACATCTTTGCATGCTCCACACGAACGGCAATAGCGATCGTTGATTCCTCCAGCGTACTTGTTGAGAATTTTGCGGTCGTTCCAGCCCATTTTCTTGCCCATCACCTGAATATTTTCTTCGAGTTGATCGAAGGTCACCATGCTGGGAATTGTAGTATGCACATTGGGATTTTGAAGCACCCATTTCAGCGCTGCCTGGTGCGGACTCAATTTCCCCATCGTATCTGTTTCATAGCCTCCGGCTTGCGTTTTCATGCCCACGATGCCGATACCTGCGTTGGCGGCTTTATTTATTGCTGCGGTCAATTCTTTTTCTTTTTCGAAATTATATGCCACCAGAATCACTTCCCAGAACCGGTCTTCTGCTGCCTGATTCAACAGTGCTGCTTCATTTCGGTGTGTCGAAAAACCGATATATCGTACCTTGCCTTCTTTTTTGAATCGTTGGAAAAGATTCATCGTTGTTTCATTATGAATATGATCGACTTTCTTCATGCTATGTGCATACAGTATATCGACATAGTCTGTCTTTAGCCGTCTTAAACTCTGCTCAAACATTCTGATCATATCCTTTTCGCTGTCCTGCTTGATCTTCGTACAGAGGATTACGTCTTTACGTCGCTTACTGACCACCTTGCCGACCATTTTTTCGCAGTTACCACCCTGATAAACGTGGGCAGTATCCACAAAATTGATGCCTAAATCCAATGCCCGCTCCACTACTGCTGCATCAGTTGTGCGCATGGCGCCATAACCGACTGTGGTGACTTTTAAGCCTGTTTTCCCTAACGTTCGATATTCGGGGACTATTTGATCGGGTTTTTGATTGGTTTTTGCTTTAGTGAAAGCCGGACGAGTGATAATAATTCCGCCGGCTATTGCACCTGTATTTCGGATGAAATGACGCCTGGAAATTCTGTTCATGATGCCCTCTTGATTTTATTTATGTTATTAAATTTTTCTCAACGGGAATACCCTTGCGAAGGTCTAAAAATGTTGCAAAAGTGATTCTAATCTTCGTTAAGATATAAAAAAATATTCATGTTTGCAATATGTTTTTCAAATCGGTTCAGGTTATTATTTTGTTAAATAAAAAAAGACCCGTAATGACGTAACACAAATGTCATATCGGGTCTTTGTCTTTTGAAGATGTGTTTCTAATTATTGAAGCAACAACATCTTTTGATGAAAAATTTTGTTACCGGTTTTGAACTGACAAATATAAATCCCGCTGGACAAATTCGCACCAAAATCGTCTTTCCCGTTCCACAATATTTTATAAGTACCTGGCTGTTTCTGAGATGCTTCCAGTTGCCGGATTTTCTGTCCCAGTGCATTATAGATATTGATTTCCACGAATCCTTCTTCCGGAAGCTGATAAGTAATCATGGTTTCGGGATTAAACGGATTTGGATAATTTTTCTTTAATGCGTATTTCTTCGGCATTTCCTCATCATCGCCGTCAGTGACATCAGTGCCTGAAATGCTGAAAATACCGGTGTTTGAATATGTAAATAGTCCATGATTTTCAGTAGCTTTCACCCGCCAATAATAAGTGCCTGCCGGCATTGACCCTGGAGGATTATAATTATAGGTCGTATCACTTAGATTTGTAAAAACATCCAGTACACGGTTAAAATTCGAATCATCGGTAATGCTTAACTCATAACTTACCTCATCCCCGGCGTCGGGATCAATTGCACGATGCCACAGAAATTCGATTGTCTCCGGGAGCCAGGTATAGGATTGATAATCCGGGTTGATGACTGAAAATGGCAGTGG
>WJJN01000443.1 GCA_014729735.1 Candidatus Zhuqueibacterota bacterium | reverse complement strand
CCAGGTTACCTGTTCGCAAAAAAGCTCTGCCGCTCCCTGACGCAAGTGGATATTGCCTTCAAGATGGCGTACAATGCCCTGGTCTGTGATTTCTCCCCGACCGCGATCAGCATTGATTATTTCAAGCTTTTCCTGCGACAGACAGGGGAGAGTCGCGATCCCCAATAAGATTATTATTATGTAAGATTTTGCGCTAATCATTCGATTGTCGTTGTGTCAGTTTGCGTCGTGTCACTCTCCGGTGACGGTCGATTTTCCAAGTTCAAATCAATAGTTTTACTTGTTTTCCCCCGTAAATCTTTGATCATCCAGTTGGACAGTGTTTGATCAGACTCGAATCCCACGCCGTGCAATGTATCATTTTCATTCGTCGTAATAGTTACAAATTGATCGGTGATCACTTTTTCCCGGTTGTTGTCCCACCACAATTTCTCTGTATACAAATTGATTCCGCTATCCGAAACCACAACCACATTTTCGTAAGCCGTGATAATATTTGACTTCTCGTCCATTCTGCCTTTGTTTGATGTTAGTTTTGACGTGTGGTTACCCTGATCATCGAAAAAATCGACTTCGATATTTTGATCAAATAAAATCAATTGCTGTTCATTATAACGCTCCATGTGTCCGAATTCGATGATCGCGGAAGTTGTTCCTTCACTGGTGGCGATCAGCGTCGAATTCCAGGTTTCCTGATCCGGCAATTCGTTTTCAGGAGTTTGTGTTATTTTATTTTCAACATTGTTCTGACATCCCCACGCAAACAACATAATAATTGATATAGATATGAATGTTTTTTGTAATATCGACATTTTCTTTATTTCGCTTTATTAATAACCGGCTTTTTTTGTGTTCGCCAGCGTTTATGCATCCATACCCATTGCGTAGGATTTTTCAGGATAAAATGCTCGATTGCTTTGGAACAACGCTGCGTGTTTTCTATTCTGTCATGCTCATGATCATCAGTCCATTGCAATTTAATTTCATCACCGACTTCCACGAAATGAGTATTGTCTTTTTGAATATGAATGGCAATCGGCAGCAGCGGACATTTGAATTTGTGCGCGATTTCTACAGGACCGACAGGCGTGTACGCCTTGTGCCCAAGAAAGTCCACTAATTCGCCATCAACTTTCTTCGTATCCTGATCGATCAGGATGCCAATGGTTTCATTATGTCTCAACGCCCGAATGATCTGTCTTGTCGCTGATCCGCGGGCTATATATCTGGCACCGGATGCTTTACGATTGTTAACTACCATTTCATCCAGGCGCCGATCATATATCGGCGCGCCGATCACATGCAACGGATAACCTTTCAGCGATACATAAGCTCCAAGCAGTTCCCAGTTGCCCACGTGTCCGGTAAGCAGGAGACATCCCTTGCCTCGTTCAAGCACTTCATCGATTTTTTCAAGCCCTGTTGACCGCACCAGTTGATCGATGTTTTCGGGATTTAGTTGCGAAATACGAAATGCATCCACCATATTTCTGCCCAGGTTGATGAACACTTCTTTTGCCATCTCCCGGATTTTATCCTGCGAATACTGATTGCCAAAGACCTTTGTCAAATGAGCGATTGTTTTTTCCCGCTCCGACGGAACGACATGGTAACCGATAGCCGCCATTGTTTTAAACAGCTTGAATGCTGTTATTCGTTTCGTACTATTTAAAAAAGTGTAACCGAATTTCACAAATATATAAATAAACCAGTTTTTAATCCGTTTCCTGAACCGCTTCAATCGAGCCATCCGGCTGGTCCTTCCTCCACTCGTTTCAACTGGATTTAGCTGCTTTTAAATTTTAGCGCCGCTTTGACGAAATCTCTGAACAGTGGATGTACGTTCAGCACCCGTGACTTCAATTCCGGATGAAACTGGCTGGCGACGAAAAACGGGTGATCGGGTATTTCGATCATTTCCACCAGATCCAGATCCGGATTGATGCCGCTCATTATCATCCCGTGTCGTTCGAGTATTTCGATATAATTATTATTGACCTCGTATCTGTGCCGGTGGCGTTCCATTATTAATTCTTTTCCGTAAATTCTGTGTGAATGAGAATTTTTTCTAAGCTGACACGCACTGGCACCCAACCGCATTGTTCCGCCTTTGGATTTGACGCGCTTCTGCTCTTCCATCAAGTCGATTACCGGATCTTTCGTTTCCGGATCGAATTCCATGCTGTTCGCATCGGTTAATTGGCAAACATTACGGGAAAATTCGATAACTGCGCACTGCAGCCCCAGACAGATACCGAAAAACGGAATTTTATGTGTGCGCGCATAATGAACCGCGTTGATTTTTCCCTCGATGCCGCGCTCTCCGAAACCACCCGGGATCAATAAGCCGGAGACATCGGCAAGAAATGCTTTGGCGCCTTCTTTTTCCAAATCCTCCGAAGCAATCCATTTAAGCTCGACTTTTGCATCATTTTCCACGCCTGCATGCACGAATGATTCGATGATACTTTTATAGGAATCATGCAAATCGATATATTTTCCGCATATCGCGATATTTATAATATGCTTCGGATTTTTAAATTTTTCAACAAATTTTTTCCATTCTTTCAATTTGGGTGGATTTTCATCCAGATTTAACTTTTCTACGACCTGATTATCCAGCTTTTCTTCATGCAAAGTTAACGGTACCTCGTAAATCGATTCCACATCTTTCGCCGGGATTACCGACTCCGAAGGTACATTACAAAACAATGCGATCTTTGATTTCATTTCATTGGGCAACTCCTGCTCTGTGCGACAGAGCAAAATATCCGGCTGAATACCGATCTCCCGCAATCGCATTACTGAATGCTGCGTCGGTTTGGTCTTCAATTCTCCGGACGCTTTGATAAAAGGGATCAGCGTCAAATGAACGTTCAACACGTTTTCTTTGCCCACGTCCAGCCGGAATTGCCGGATCGCTTCCAAAAACGGCAGACTTTCGATATCACCAACTGTTCCGCCGATTTCCGTAATGACTACATCGTACTGTGGTTCATTTTTGGATACATCCCGAATCCGGCGCTTTATTTCATCCGTGATGTGTGGAATCACCTGCACCGTCTTGCCGAGATAATCGCCTTTGCGCTCACGTGTAATCACCTCGTAATATATCTGACCGGTAGTCGTGTTATTTTTCTGCGACATGCTGATGTTAAGAAATCTTTCGTAATGTCCGAGGTCGAGGTCTGTCTCTGATCCGTCGTCGGTAACATAAACTTCGCCGTGTTGAAACGGGCTCAGTGTTCCCGGATCGACATTAATATACGGATCGCATTTAAGGATCGTCACCTTCAGTCCGCGAGATTGAAGCAGAGTTCCCAGTGAAGCTGAGGCAATTCCTTTCCCGAGAGATGATACAACTCCGCCCGTAACAAAAATATATCTCGTCGAATGCTTTTTACTCAATCTCAAGCTCCCTTAGATGAGTTTTCAATTCTTCCAAATCCTGTGGTGTATCGACGCCCCGGGGGGCATAATCCACTATCGCTACTTTGATTTTATATCCGTTTTCAAGAACTCGTAATTGTTCCAGTTTTTCCGCCTTTTCCAGACTCGATTCCGGCATGCGGATATATTTCTGCAAGAAATCGTTCTGATAAACGTACAATCCGATATGCCGGAAATATGTGTGAACGTTCAACCAGTCCTTTTTGTCCTGTTGATCTCGACAAAAAGGGATAATCGAACGTGTGAAATACAGTGCAAAATTTTGATGATCCAGAACCACTCGCACCATATTCGTGTCTTCGAACTCGATTTGAGTTTCAACTTTCTTCACAAGTGTTCCCATGACCACGTTTTCATCATGCAGCAGTAGCCGTATCGCCGCATCGATGGCATCCGGTTGGATCAGCGGCTCGTCTCCCTGAATATTCACAATAATCGGATAATCATATTTCCGGGCGACAACTGCCGTGCGTTCCGTGCCGTTGCGAATATCCCGGGATGTGATTTCCGCCCGTCCGCCAAAATCTTGCACCACCTGTAAAATTCGATCATCATCTGTTGCAACGATCACT
>WJJN01000442.1 GCA_014729735.1 Candidatus Zhuqueibacterota bacterium | reverse complement strand
GTTCCTTTTTGCAGCTCGCCGAAAACCCCGGGATTATTCGCCAGCCACTTTTGAAGCATGGTGGTGATTTCATAACGTTCCGTCATGATGTCGTACATGAGTACGTCATTTTCCTCCGCCGAATCAAATGCCAGCTTCAGCTTTTCAAATCCTTGCGTATTAATGCACATCGGTTTGTCCGACAACACATTCAGCGCGGCATCGACAGAAGCTTTGATATAATCCGTTTTCTTACGGTTATTCCCGGACAGAATCACCACATTGCCCGGTTTTTCCTCCAGCATTTTTTCTAGAAAATCCTCACCTTTATAAACAACGGTTTCCCAATTTGTCGGATTTTCGTCCCGATTATTAAAGCTTTCGATCCGGTCCAGATGATCCTGCACATCGGGTCCTTCCGGCGCGTACACATAGACTTTCGGCGATATCTGCTCATACATTGTTTTTTGAACCAGCGCTGCGTGAAAATGTCCCGGATCGAGGGTCATCAAAATGACTTCATCATCAGCCCCGGTGAAATCCATTTTGTCATTGTTTCCACATGATTGAACAAGGAAAATCAATATAAGTGCAATATAAAGAATCGTATATTTTTGAAGCATGAAAGCGACCTCCATTAAAAAAAATATGGGCTGTTTAAATCGAGAAATTAGATCAAAGATTTCCGAAGCCTTGAAGACTTTGGAAATCTGGTCAACCCCCACTCGCTATGGATATGTGCATATAGCTCAATAATTTTCAAATTTGCTAAATAACCGCCAGCACTCCCCGTGTATATCCAACTGACTCGGCAACACCTGCCAGCGGATCGTGCTTGTCTTTTTCATATTCAAACGCCACCGTTCCGGCATAATTGATTTTGAGCAGCGCCCGGAGTATCTGCGGAATTTCGATCACCCCGCGACCGATCTCGATGGTTGTACCGTCTGCGGTGGATTCGGTCACATCCTTGAGATGAACATCATGCAGCCGGTCGGCAAATTTCAGAATCGCTTCCGCCGGATTCACTGCGATTCGCTCTGTATGACCGACATCGATACACAGCCCCATTCGCGGGTCGAGATCTTTCACTTTTTCATAAGCGCTTTCCGGACTCGGATACAGCTCGTCACCGGGACCGTGATTGTGAATCGCCAGTTTGATGTCATATTCCTGAACTTTTTTATTTACCAGTTCCAGCAGATTGTGGTTCGGAACGCCGATTATTGTTCCAATCCCGGCAGCTTTTGCATAATCAAATGCATTATGGACCTCATCTTCGCTTTTCATATAAACCACGCCGCAGCCATACAGATCGAGCCCTGCATCTCTCACGGTTTTTGCAATGGTTTTAATTTCATCGGTAGAGCTTTCCAGCGGCAAATGAAAGCTTTTCAAAGCAATGCGTTTCAGACCGAGGCGCTTTGTCATTTTAATCGTATCTTCGAGGTTGAATTCACGAAATGTATATGACGCCATTCCTAACTTCAATCTATCTTTCACTGCCGACACAGTTTTTTCATCGGTCGCAGTGCAGCTACCGGTAAATGATGCCAGCGAAGCCAGCACGGCTCCTTTGGCTGACATCTGTAAAAACTCTCTGCGTGTACTTTTCATTAGACTTCCCTCCGTTTAAGAGTGTAAAATAGAATTACACAATGCGTTTTGCTACCGGATCCCATTCGACTCGGCGTTTTTCACGGTAGGATTTTGTTGCCATGTGACAGGCGATGGTAACTTCCACGCCTTTGTCGATGCCACATGCCGGAGTTCCACCGTGACGGATGCAGTCCAGCCAATCCTTAATGTGCAGATGCGACATATCCACTCTCCTGCCGTCACGATAGGTGTAAATCAATCCGCGGGTTGCATAATACTGCTCTGTTGCCGTTGTAACGACGTCGATGTCGCCGGAGCCGGGATTGAACGTAAATAATGGCTGCGACGGATCAACGGTGCCTTCTTTGATCAATTCCGCAAACCGTTTTGAATGGCTGTCTGCCTGTACTTTCAGCGTCGCGCCGACTTCCATGGAGCCATCATTTCCCATGAAAACACGAGGTCTGGAACGGCTGTTCGCCAGCGACGCACTGTAAAACAGCGTTAATTCCCTGTCCGGAAACTCAAACGTCGCGTGAAATACATCCGGGATTTCCCGGTTGTCGTGGTAGTAATAATTTCCACCCGATGCCACACATGATTTCGGAATTCCAAGATTCAACACTTGATTCACTCCGTCATAATCGTGGCTGAACAGTTGTCCTGACAGACCGGTGGCGTAATCCCACCATAGCGTCCAGTTGTAATAACGCTCGATGCTGAACGGTACTTTCGGGCGCGAGCCCAGCCATTGATCCCAGTCGATTGTCTCGGGATTACCGGGTTTGGGATTGCCATTGGCATCGAGATGGCGAATCCATGCGCCCCATTGAGTGTTGCGGTTGGTGGCTGTTTCCACGATCGTAAGTTTACCTAAAATATTCTTTTCCACAATCTCTTTTGCTTTGATATAAGATGAATTCTGCGTGGATTGATGTCCCAACTGAAAAACGACATTTTTATGCTTATTCGCATTCCTCACCGCAGCTTGAACGCGATAGACTTCATCCTCGGTCCGGGTCATGCATTTTTCGCAGTATACATGCTTGCCTGCATTCATCGCATCGATAGTCATCTGCGCATGGTGAAAATCCGGCGTCGTAATTATCACCGCATCGATTTCATTGCTTTCCAGCATTTCATGATAGGTGCGATAGCGACGCACATTTTTCGCTGGTGGCGCATTGCCGGGACGGATATCATTTTTCGCCGTTTCCAGCCCTTTTTCTGCCCGCGCATCGAACACATCGCAGATACCGGTAAGCTCCACATTCAGGTCGTCCTGCTGCAGCCAGTCCTCCAGACTTTTGTCCAGTTTGTTTTGCTGCGCTGCTTTCAATTCCCGCTGCACCCATTCCGGATGCACGTATCCCATGGCTTTGGCTAATCCTCCTCCTCGTGCACCAAAACCGACAATTCCAACCCGAATGCGTTCGCCCGTTCCCTTGCTGCCGGTTCTCGAATGTACAGCCGGCGCATCTTTGTTCAAACCAAGCTCTTTGAGAATATCTCGTTTTTGGCGCTTATCGTATGAAACCTTTCTTACCGCTTCATGGGCAAAGACTCCCAATACAGGTAGCGTCGCAAAGCCCTTTAAAATATCCCGGCGCTTAATTCCTCCTCTCTCCTTTTCGCGTTTCGTTGAATTCTCGTTCTGCTTCTTGTTTTCCATGTGTACACCTTATTGTTCGTGAATCTCTGACTGATGAATTAAACCTGCGAATGTTTCACTCGCATTACAACAGGCAATTCTTTAATATACGGAAGGAAGTACTAATGAGTCAAGCAATAAATTCACCTTGTTAAGAATTCAACGTTGATTTAGATTTCCTAGATTTACGTATCTTAAAACCGCTGAAGCGGTTAATGGGCTCGTCCACGTTTATTGAAGGGACTG
>WJJN01000441.1 GCA_014729735.1 Candidatus Zhuqueibacterota bacterium | reverse complement strand
TTTGAAGGGGGATTTAGGGGGATGTTATCATAAGTAATTGAAATTACGTAACATCCCCCCTGTCCCCCTTTCAAAGGGGGGAACTCAAGAATTCAAATAAATACTAAATTTGAAAATTGCTGAGTTAAGGGGATAACCGTAATATCATACCACTAAGTGTATGTCTTTACTAAATTAGATGGAATGAGATTCTTCACTCTCCGTCAGATGACGGATCGTTCAGAATGAATGCGCCGTCTTATTATATTTCCTGTCCGGCTTCGATGGGCTTCTGTGCAGCCGGGAAATAACGCTTCCGCTTGCTCTGTTTTAATTTTTCCAGCTCCAGAAATACCAGCCCGTCGACACAATTGGAAAAATCTTCATCAACGCCGAAATCGAGGAATCTAACGCCATCCTGTTCACATAATTCGGAATATTTTTTGAACAGTACCGGTATGGAATAGCCATAATTTTTGAGTGTTGATTTCAGCACCCGATAATCTTCTTCGATAGAAGAATTATTGAATATCTGGGATAATTCTTTTTCCGCCTGCTTTGTGAAAATGAATCTGTTGTTAGAAAAAGCCTGTCCGTCCAGTCCGTACCATTTTCGATAAAAATAAATAATCAGTCTTTTGGCATCTTCGGTATAATTATCACTGATACTGACAGCTCCGAATAAATATTTCACATCCTCATTTTGATGAAGAAAAACGCCGATTCCCTGCCACAAGTAATCCAGAGCATAGCTTTTCCAGTATTTTTGCTGGATGAAACTTCTACCTAATTCGACTGATTGTTTCATTTGCTTTTTAAATGACTCTGAGAACGAAAATAAAGAAGCATTGTATAATCCATCGAATCCTTTATTTTCGATGATTTCACGGGATAGTCCCAGCCGGTATGATCCAACGATTTCAAGTGCTTCTTCATCCCATAACACGATATGTTTGTAATATTTGTCATACTCATCAAAATCGTATTTCATCCCGGTACCTTCGCCGACCTTTCGGAAGGTGACCTCGCGCAGCCTTGCAATTTCACGCACAATATTGGGTCCGGTGTCATACACAACAAGGTATATTTTTTTACCGTCCGAAGTAGTTGTTAGTAATTTGGAATTCGATAATTCCATTTTTAGAAGTTTTCGGTCAACAGGATGAATAATGGTTTTCTCGGTTGTAAATATCCCTGATTTCTGTTTCCCGGTGCGATAGACATGTCTTCGCAGCAATTTAGTTTGATATCGAGTTTTAACCAGCGTGTTTTTTATGACATGGCTCGGAATCGGATCCCCGATATTGAGTCGAATGCTTTCATTTCGTTTACGAAGAATTTCGCGTGCAAGCATGAACATTGAAATTTTATGGCTGAAAAATGAGGTTAGATAAAAAATTGCAGAATTTCTGGCTTTGACATAAATCGGAAGAATGGGTGCCTGGTATTTCTGTGCAAAATAAACAGGACCATTCATCCATTTTCTATCATGGATTCCACGTAAGCTTAAACGGGAAACTTCTGCGGCGGGAAAGAAAATAATCGCTTCTTCATTTGAAAGCGATTTTCGGATATTTTCAACTTGCCGGCGTTGAACTTTTTTAGAATATAAATCATAGGGCAGAAATACATCGCGCAGATTTTCGATATTCATTAGAACATCATTTGCCACAATTTTAACGTCACGACGAATTTCACTGATTGCTTTCATGATGGCTAATCCATCAAGCGCTCCCAAAGGATGATTCGCAACGCAAATTAATTTTCCGTCTGCCGGTATTTTCTCACGATCGATGTTTGATAAAAGATAGCCAAAATCGATGTGCTCGAATAATGTATCAACAAAATCGATGCCTTTTTTATCCGCATGTTTTTCCAGAAAATTATTGATTTCATCGAGACGGATGAGTTTCTTCAAAACAGTTAAAATCATGTTGGATATAAAGGAAGGATAGCGATCAAAATAATTAGAATTTTTGGATTCAATGATTGCTCTCAGATCAATAGTATTCATTTTTAATATGCCTCGCGAACTGGTTTTTATTTTTACAAAAGTAAAACATTTATATGAACGTCATGTAACAATGATATGTCGCGGAAGTTACAATATAACAGGTATGCTGGGGACAGTGTTGAAAAATGAATAGAATAAAAAAGAGATATTAGTGAAGCGCTAAAAAGCTGATTACCAGAAACCATTAGGAATGATTTATATCCTTCGCATTTTATGATGTATGGTATTATAAAATTTATGAAAATAAATAATGAATGTCAATAGTAATTTTACAGAAAAAAAGAAGATAGTTCGATTCAAGTCTAAACTAATTTCCAAAAAATACCAGAAAAAAAGAAATAATTATAAAAATTCACTTGACAATTTGATAAAAATTTATTAATATTTAGTTAGTTCGTTGCCTTTACAAACTAAAGGAGATGGCAATTTGATTCGAGCAATTTTTACCAGCTTCATCATTTTGACTATTTTAATTCCTTCCGCATCCAACTTATTCGCACAACATACAGGTAAAATTTCAGGCAGAGTTATTGATTCTGAGACAAAAGAACAGCTCATTGGCGTCAATGTGGTGATTGAAGGAACTCTGATTGGTGCTGCCACCGATTTAAATGGATGGTACACTATCCTGAATGTTCCGCCGGGCACATATACTTTAAATTTTGTGTACATCGGGTATCGAAAATTATCTGTGGAAAATGTGGTTGTGAATATCGGCAGAACCACGAGAATCGATGTGGAAATGACAGCTTCGGTGGTAGACATCGGTGGAGAAGTGACGATCACTGCCGAGCGCCCCATCGTCGAGATCGATAAAACGTCGTCCTCTGTTCATTTTGAAGCCCGGGAAATTCAAAATCTGCCGGCTGCCAATATCCGGAATGTTTTGGAATTATCTCCGGGAATCAATAAAAATCCCGACGGTACATTGAGTGTGCGCGGTGGGGGCTCATTCGAAATTAATTACCAGATCAATGGCATCAAGAGCATGAACACCAATACCGGTGTTCCTGCCTACGGAACCGGCACGAAATCCGAAAATAGCTGGAAATACGATATTAATCCGCTGGCTGTGTCACAGATGGAAGTAATTACCGGCGGATTCAACGCGGAATACGGAAATGCCCAGTCCGGGGTTGTGAACGTCGTGACAAAGGAAGGCGGTCCGAAATTCAACGGTGCGTTTTATGTCGAATACAGACCCCCGGGGAAATATCACTGGGGCGATTATTTGTACTCGCATGAGCAGCACGAATGGCAGAAATGGGGAAATTTCGAGAACTGGCTGAAAGAGCCGCAGTTCAGGGACTCCACCGGCGCCGTTAATGTGGAAGCCGCCCGTCGTAATTATAACCTCTGGATCGAAAATCACACACCATCGGATGATAATATACTGGGCGTTTACGATTACCGCGATTATGCCTACACCCGGTATCTGTTCAGCTTCGGCGGACCTCTTGGCAAGGATGCCAAAAAAATGAGCTTCTTTTTTACCGGTGAGCTAAAAAACAAGCCAACCCGGTTGCCGACCCGGGAAAAAGTCCAGCAACTCGGGAATTATTCGCTGGTACTTTCTTTTAAACCAAATTCGCAGCACAATTTTAAATTTACCGGTTTGTACCAGCACTACTATTCGGGAATGGGCTCCGGCTCGGATGATGTGCGCTGGGCAGGTCTCTGGGGCAATTATGGTGCAAAACGAAAATATACGCTCATTTACGACTCTCCCCGCGAAGAAACGGTTTTCGCGCAAAGCCTGAATTATAAACTGGTATTCTCATCAAAAGCATTCCTGGAAGCAACATTGACGCATCAGAACGAACGGTTGTATGCCTTACAAACTCCGACTCCGGGAATCGACAAAGACGTGCAACTCCATCCCGATCCCGAAGACCGCGAGTTAGAGGACCGGGGTCCCTGGAATGAAAAATACCGCGAATACTACACCTGGTCCAGCCTGTACAATCAGGCGTCGCTAACGGATTATTATGAAGGAAAAATAAATTACACGCATCAATTTACAAATACCAATATGTTCAAAGCCGGCGTTGAAGCCTGGCTTATGGATCAGGACTACAATGCATCTTCCTCGCTTTCTGTGTCCGCGTTTATCTGGCGCACAGGATTCGCGACAAATTACAAGGCTAAAACCTGGTATGCTGCCGGATACATGCAGGACAAAATCGAGTTTGCCGGAATGGTCGCAAATCTGGGAGTGCGTCTGGATGCATATAATTTTGGAGTGGATGTGCCGGTAAACAAGTATAAGATTTTTTATCCGGCATTGGGAAGTCCCAGCACGGGAATCCCGGAATGGGAACCATCGAAGACCTTTGTGAATCTGTCCCCGCGATTGGGTATTTCATTCCCCATTGGCGAGAATACAGCGTTCCGCGTGCAGTATGGACATTTCCGGTCAATGCCCACGATTAATCAGGCGCTGGACAACCAGACTTACAACGGCTGGGGAAGTTACGGAAATCCGAATCTGAAGCCAAAACTAAGTGTTAATTACGAAGTGGGAGTGCAGCGAAGCTTGTGGGGTACGCATCAACTGGATGTCGTGACCTATTATAATGATTTGAAAGATCAGATTTCACTGGTTTACGTAAAGAGCACGACCGGCAGCCAGAATAAACCGGATGATCTGAAAGGAACCTATATCAGCTACGAAAACAATGGTTACGGCAACTCCCGCGGCATTGAAATCAGTTTTTCCAATCGAAAAGTCGGGCGCTGGCATTACCGGCTTGCCTATACGCTCAGTCAGACGAATTATGGAAATTACGGTGTTTATCTGGATCGAAGAGATTTGACGCCGGAACTGGAGCAAAAATACAGCTACTCTGCCAGCGATTATCTGGCGCCGGAGGATAGGACACATCGCTTCAACGGCGCATTAACGTATACAATCCCGAATGACGAGGGAGTCCGGGTTTTTGGCATCCATCCCCTTGAGAATGTATCCGCCAGTTTGATCGTCTGGGTGCGCAGCGGACTGTCTTATTTCTGGTCTCCTGAATACCAATATGATTATCGAGTCGAATCCAACCGGCGCTATCCATCGGAATCCCAAACTGATTTACGGTTCGAAAAAACGCAACAGTTTGGCAAACTGGAATTCAAAGCCAGTCTGCGGATTCTGAACCTGTTTAATAATAAGCATCTGACGCCGATTTACGGAAGCGAGGAACTGGACCGTTTTGTGCTCCGAGGCGCGACGTATGCCGATCCGGATAATGATCCAACCCGGGACGTTCGACTGTACAATTATTTTCAGGCATATCGAAACATACCACGCCAGATTTTTGTGACGCTCGGCGTATCTTTTTAATGCACGTTTTTGGAGAGATTTCAACTAAATGGAATGAATATGATTTCCAGAATATATCTTGTTACTTTCACTTTACTATTGATCGCCTTTATAAGCGGCGGTGACACTGTTTTTGCACAAAACAATACGTACACGATCGATCTGACCCGCGGGAAATTGTGGCATTCGTTTTATATTTCGCAAGAGTGCGAACCAATGGCAGACTGGGGGCGCAAAACTTACGGGATGGATTATCCGGGGTTTCGGACGGAGGAGATTAAACAAAACATCGGGGGGAGCAACAGTTATCTGGTTGCCGGTGGTTTTTTTATTACAGCAAAAACAGACACCGGAACTGTGTGGGGCTGGGATAATTTCGCCACGCACGGTACTGAAGTCGGCTTTGAAGGCGATCAATTTCGCTATCTTGTGTC
>WJJN01000440.1 GCA_014729735.1 Candidatus Zhuqueibacterota bacterium | reverse complement strand
CGAAAGTGACTTGAACAGTTAAGGAGCGATTATTCTTGCCACCGATTCATTATTACTTTTCGATGATTTCGAATTTTATTCCGCTAATCGTTGGTCTTAAACTCTACCGAAATCTGGATAGAAATCTCAAAGTGCTGCTTTGCTTTATTTCAATAAAAATCTTGACTGATGCAATCGTCAGCGTAGTGGCGTTGCATCAGTTGAATAACATGTGGCTATTTCATATTTATACGCTTATTGAATACACCTTTTTAACTTTCATTTTATCCAATTGGCAACAGGTACGGTTTAGTAAAGATATTCTACGAATAAGCATACTATTATTTGCATTAATCTGGGTAATCTCAAAATTTACTTTCGAAAACTTCGCTGTTTTTGATAAGTATACCTCTGCTTTTTCCAGTACTCTGCTTACGGGATTTTCGCTTCTAACACTGTTCCATATTATGAAGGATAATTTAGGCGGAATTCTTCATGACCATCGTTTTTGGGTATCGTTTGCAATTTTATTATATTCTGCCGGAAATTTCTTTACATTCGCTTTGGCAACATTATTTCTCTGGTCTCCTCATAATATTATACATTTTTTATCAAACTTGTGCTACACAGGAGGATTTCTATCGAAACGACAGCAACAAATATATTAGTATATTTGATCGGCACAGGGGTCATTTTAGTGCTCATTCTATCGTTTCTGCTGAGCGTTGTGATTAATTATAATCGTCTCAAAAAAGAAAGTGACTTCACAACCGGCATTTTACAAACTGCCGGTGCGCTTATTCTGGTTCTCGATAATAAAGGACGTATCCGGAATTTTAATAAAGCCTGCGAAATTACCTCCGGATATTCGAGCGATGAAGTGACAGGACGTTACCTGTACGCACTTCCGTTTTATGAAAATCACACCGGCAGCAAGGATTCAGTTTCGGATTTATGGAATAGAACCAAAAAATCAAGCAGTTTTGAAAATTGCTGGGTAAATAAAGATGGCTCCAGGCATTATATTTCATGGACAACCACCTCTCTGAAAGATGAATCTGATAAAAACCAGTGGATTATTTGCACAGGAATCGATATCACGGAAAAACGGAAATTGGAAGAAGAACTTCTAAAGATCAAAAAACTGGAATCTGTTGGATTGTTAGCCGGCGGAATTGCACATGATTTCAATAATATTCTCACTGCCATTCTTGGAAATATATCGCTGGCAAAATTAGAACTGGAACCAAATCACGATTTGGTGGAGATTTTAGCTCAGGCAGAAAAAGCCTCCATCCAGGCGCGAAATCTGACAAATCAATTACTTACTTTCTCAAAAGGAGGATTGCCTGTACTAAAACCGGTTTCAATAGCCGAGCTTGTTGTGGAATCCGCTAATTTTGCATTGCGGGGTTCGAACATCAAGCCAGTGTTCAACATTGACGATGATTTATGGACTGCTAAAATCGATCAGGTTCAAATTCATCAAGTCATTAACAATCTGATTATTAATGCCGCACAGGCAATGCCGGATGGTGGTATCCTCGACATATCACTCCGGAATTACTTAATCTCAGAAGATACCGTATTTAACCTCGAAGCAGGCAATTATATTAAGTTGACAATTAAAGATTACGGAATCGGAATTTCAAAGGAATATCTTTCCAAGATTTTCGACCCTTATTTTACTACCAAGAAAAAAGGACATGGACTCGGGCTTGCCACTTCATTTTCGATTATAAAAAATCATAATGGACATATCACGGTAGATTCTGAATTAGGCAAAGGAACGACATTTACTATTTATCTCCCGGCTCTAACCGATCGCGGAGAAAACACTGCTGATAACATCGGCAGACAGCTAGTTCGGGGACGTGGAAGAATATTAGTCGTTGATGACGAGAAGTATATTCGGCAACTTGCTCATCGTATGCTCACCAAATTAGGTTATGAGGTTGAATCAGCTAAAAACGGCGATGAGGGTATCGATATGTACAGCGACGCTCTAATGAACCACCCTTTCGACGCAGTAATTGTCGACCTGACGATTAAAGGTCATCTGGGTGGTAAGGAAACGATTGAAAAACTTCGGGAGATTGATCCTGACATCACCGCCATTGTCTCCAGTGGTTATTCAAACGATCCTGTGATGGCGCATTATAGTAAATATGGCTTTGCAGGGGTAGTGACAAAGCCATATAATATCGAAGATTTAAACGATATTCTCCACAAGCTGCTGCAAGACAGGCGTAAAAGCTCTGATATTCAAAAGACTTAATTTCGATGTTCGAAATTCACAGGTTTACGACGATTTTCCTGTCGCCAAAATCCTTCTCAATGCATTTACAGCAACCCCTACTCCGATTAATTCACCGACCCAGAAAAGGAACCAGTTATAATTCGAAGGTGCTTCCAGCCGCATCACCTCGGGGGCTTCCAAAATAAAAGATACGAAAATGATCGCACCTGAAAGGACGACTAAGGCCCATTCACTTTTGAATAACTTGATTTTATAGTTTTTATCTTCCAGAATAATGATTGCCACGCCGGCAAATATTAAAACCAGTGAAACAAGAACCGGCGCCAGTACCGGACCAGCCCATGGAACCGGGATCAAAAACAACAAATCCCAGGTCAGCAATGATTGAGGCCAATTTAACATGACTTTTAGCCAGATGTAATACCAGATATCCCACACACCAAAGCATAGCATGAAAATGCCGAAACGTGTCCATCTCTTCTTGCTACCGACAAAAGCCAAACCCAACAACATCATCATCGTGGAAAATTCTCTGCCGATCTCGATGAGTGAAAGCTTCATGGGTAAAAATTTAATGGGAAACCGGAATCCTTCCGGGAAATAAAGCTCCCGCAAATAGACGACCACCGTAGATTCAAAATACCCCATCCATATGCCGAAAAAAGTCACCCAGAGTATTATATAATTTGATTTTTTCATATTTCAAATATAACAAAATGGACGCTAATTGACAAGTGCTAATTTATT
>WJJN01000439.1 GCA_014729735.1 Candidatus Zhuqueibacterota bacterium | reverse complement strand
TTCTCAGTCGCCGATTCTCCTTTATATGGTTCTAATTGAATAAAGTCCGAAGTAACAACAGCACTTGTCCACTCACCTTCGGATATGATGCCATCGATGTGTGGCTTGTTCATTATCGGTACTGTTAATTCTCTTGCATAACTTTGTGTAATGCAGAATAGCACAGTAATACTAAGAAACACTATTGACTTCAATTAATAATTCCTCAACGAATTTATTAGTATCTATTTATTTATAATACGCCAAGCATTGAAAGAATTTTTAATGTTGCACCAATTGACACAATGATAATTGAAATAATCATCAATGAATTCCAAATTGTGCCTTTGAGACCTTTATTCACTTCATCTCCCAGATAACTTTTGCTGTTTTGCAAAATGAAGAAGCAGATATAAGCGATCGGCATCATGATGAGATTGAAAGACGAGGTAAGTACCGGTAACCAGAGCGGCATTTTGTAAAATGCGCCTAATATTCCAACGTTCGCAACCATGGTGCTTAATTTGTAGGCTGTGCCGTGGTATTCAAAATGAAACATTTCACTAAGAACGAAACCGCAGATCAACATTTCGATTACTGCCGTGGTGATACACATACTGAGTACTCCGATGGAAAAAATAATCCGCCCGAATGTCAATCCAACCAGCGGCTCAAGTGCATGAGCAGCATCCACCGGTCCTTTGACCTCGATTCCCTGGATATGTAGTGTGTTGGCACAGGCAATGACGACAAAACTGGTTGCCAGTACAAACGGTATCACCATCGATGTGCTCAAATCGAAATTTTTAAGTCTTCGATGAGATTTTCCCCATCCCCGTGCTAACATTGTGTATGGATACAAAAAAGTCTGATTTACACCAACGGCTGCTCCGATCATTCCCAGCACGATGGTGATTCCCTGCACATCTTTCGGCATGTAGAAGGTGAAAAATCCCTTAAACATTTCGCCCCAATTTACGCCCGTTCTAATGACGACAAGCAAAAACGATATCACCATCGTTATGAGAAAATATTTCAACACCCTTTCAAATCGCGTGACCGCTTTCCGGCTGCCTTTTCCGTAACTCCAGCAAATTTTGGTGGCAACAACCAACAGAGCCGCAGCAAAAATCCATCTGGGCAGATTCATACCCATTACCTGAAAAACATCGTCTAATACCGCTGTGCCCAGAGAATATTGAGGGAACTGCCACACCGTCGACGCAAGCAGGACATTTAATCCCCAGAACAGCGCTAAACCAGGGTGTAGCTTTTTCCAGAAAACATCATAAGGACGGGCTCTTGTCACCAGGAGCTGATGTCCGATTGCCATGAACATGATCACACCAATCAGGATAGCGACAGGCTGCACCCACAGCAATTTATAGCCGAAAACAGCGCCCGCAAAAATAGAAGATCCGGCGGAACCGGCGCCGAGAGTGACCGCGCTTTGCAGCCATCCCGGTCCGGATAACTTTAAATATCCTCGCCAGCGTTGCCAGAAATGCGGACGCGAGTTAATTTCATCCAGTAATTTTATTTCAGCATCGAGAGCTTCGCTATCGCGGGCTTCCACCATGGGCAAGCCGCGGCGAAAATGAGTATCATTATCACCATTTTCTTGTTTTAACACATTCTTCTCCTGCGTAATTCGCTGAAATTAGCCTGTTTAGATTCAGACATACTCTTTAAACCGAACTCTCGGAGGATCCCCATACTCAATAACAACATCACGCCCATTGCTTAATATTGACTTTCTACCGGCTTCCATCACAAGTTCATTGAATGAACTGTTTGCAGGAGTCGCGATAATGCCTTCTTCATCGATCTCCCTGATTGCCTGTCGCCGCTTTTCAAGTGATTCACCCGCATCCGGACCAGCGGCGCTCGATTCCACACGATGTACTGTTTCAATGAGTATTTCAATACTGCGATATCCATACCCCACAGGCGTAAGCCCTTTACCGCCGCGCTCGACTAATTTGAAATAATCAGGACTCGGTTCGCTATAAAGTGAATCGTCTGACTGATTTCCATTGGAGATACGGGAGCATTTAACTCCCCGATACTGATCGTCATGAAAAATGAGCCCCCCGTCATTTTCGCCCTGTGTAAACATCCAGAGTCCCTGTGAGTTGCCGCCCGGACCGACATTGGGATATCCCATGCCATTCAATACAGCCAGACATGCTTTATTTTCCCAGATCACATGCGCGTTCGTCCACAGATAACCTTTATTGCCATTCGGATAATCTTCAATCATGCCATACACCGCAACCTGAACGGGAAGCAAACCGGTAATCAGATGAACCTGATCCACATAGTGACACCCAATATAGGAAAACATATCCGAATTTTCAATAGTACACCAATTTTGGAAATTTGAATCTCGATAATACCACGGCTCGATCAAAGTAGCATAGCCCAGCCGGAATTCCCCCAAATCCCCGGCGCGGTATTTCAAACGAGCCAAGCCCACCCGATCGTCAAACCGTTTATGATATTCGACTCCGACAAATAGCCCTTTCTGATATGCCAATTGTTCAATTTCTTTCGATTCGGCGTATTTTAAAGTTAGCGGTTTTACGCAGAGAACGTGTTGGTCTTGTTCGAGAGCAAATTTAATCGCTGGATAATGCAAATGGTCGGGCAGGGCAATGAAGACAATGTTCCTCGAATCCATACCGGCGATGACTTCTTTATATAAATCGGGAAAAAGCTTGTCTTCGGATTCGTTATCAATATCAGGGTATGGCGTGAAGGTTTGATTTGGAAACGCCTGTTTCAGAGTTTCATTTTGTGCAATTACTTTCAGTGGTGGGGTATTAAGCGCACAAATGGCGATATTGTTGATGACGCCGAGGCGTTGCAGATGATATATCGACGGCAGGATTTGCATCTCGGTAATCATCCCGCCACCAACAATTGTTATATCGAAAGGTTCTGTGAATCGCATAAGTATCTATTCCTCCTGTGTAAAGTCTTTACGTTCGGATTATCTACTTTGCTTATTTTGTCAATATCTCAATTTCCATCTGATTCCATAAATAATTAACAGAATGCGATCTCCCTTTTTCATCTTTCATTGCATCCGACCATATAAGAATCATTTTTCTACCATCTTCGCTAATCCATTTCGGAGATAATTTGGGCTGATAAGTGAGATTTTTTTCATCATCAGCAGTCCAGTAATCAGTATAATAAAATTGCTTCCATGGTCCATAAGGCTTTTCCGAATACCAGAATCCAAGGCTGCCAGTTTTGGTATGCATCCAGGAATTATAATAATCTTCCGATGAGTTTGAGAGACTGTCCCCCGCGTATGTTCCCCCATTTACCATGATGTAAAGATTCAACCCCGGATTCCAGACGACGGAAGGCAGCCAGGAATACCAGCCGAAATATTCACCATGCTGGTTTTTTTCAGGGAATACATGAACGGCGCTCCGCTTCCTGATATCTCTGCTCCATTTTGGCTTATTCCCTTTCCAGCCGCTGAAATATTCCCAGATATCTCTTTTTTCGATTGTATTGTTTTTAACTCGTGCTAAGCAGAGGTGATTCGACCTGGCTCCCTCCGGAGAATAAATGTAGACATATTCATCCCTGGCTGCATTATTATCCTGTCCGTTCTGCACAAATGAACAGAACGAAAAGGGATAAGCTTTTTTGCCATGCCGGATTATACCAAACTCTTCGAAAAAAAACATCTCCTCGCGGTTCACTTCTTCTCTGGCATCATCTCCGGGCTCTAACAACCGTTCCCTTCCCTTTTGATTTACCCGGTACCATTTATGTCCATTGTCTGTAGATTTCAGCATTTTGATTCCTGCAAAGGGTCCGTGCCATCTATCGGATGGTGATTTTGAAATTAGAGAATAGATAACCCCATTTACAGAACATATCCCGTAGCCAAACCAACCTTTTCCTTCCTTTAAGAACCGCGGGTATCCCGGAATATCTTCCCTTGTAAAATTAACTGAATCCCCAATGATTCGATAAAGATGGTTATAATAGTGGTATTCACCTTTTGATAGCCCGCTTTTGTCATCAAATGCCGAAATTGGACCTAACCAGCTCCCGTCATCCATTGATGTAATTTGATCACAGTTTTTCGCCCAGGTTGTGCACCAATTACATCCCCTGTTTCCGACACGTTTTATTGTATTGAATTTGAATTTTACACTGACTGGAGCATTCGAGACTCCACCACAATTGACTGATAGAACCAATGCCAAAACAATAAGCTTTTTACAGGAATTTGTTTTGATAATATACATTAAAGCCTCCAACTGACTATTGTGCTTGAAATCTAAAATGGAAAGGGTTAATCAAATTGCTCTAAACAACACACAGAAAGACACGAAAGATGCCATTTTTATTGTAGAAATTTTAACAAGACTGTCATGTTGAGCACGCGTGTATTTAAAAATATACTGAAAATTT
>WJJN01000438.1 GCA_014729735.1 Candidatus Zhuqueibacterota bacterium | reverse complement strand
GTATAGGGATGGATTGCCAGGCTCACCAGATAGGTCGTGATCGGGTAGCGCTCCTGCCAGACGTATTGGACTTTATTGTCCGGCAGCTCCCGGGTTTCCAGCAACAATCCGTTGGATGCCACGATCAGATTTTCGGGTACGGTTACCAGAATATCTACCGAATCCGCTTTATCGTCAGGGTAATCCTTGCAGGGCCACCAATCCCGGGCGCCATAGGGTTCGCTTAGCGTCCATATCATGGGCTGACCGCCGTAGCGATCGAAATTGTATGAGCCATATCCGGTCGCCTGCGGTCTGCCGAAATAGTCGATAGTTACCTGGAACAGATCGCCCTGTTGATACGTGCTGTCTGTTGTGATCCGAAGCAGGTTGTTTTCATGAACGAATTCGACTTCCGAATTATTTTCAGTGACAGACGTGACTTCCATGGGATTAGCAAGATTGAGCTCCACCAGATTCAAATTCTCGCTAACGACTTTCGCCCGCATGGTCACCGTGCCATATAATAATTCAAGAGCCGGTTTTGGCTCGAGGTCGAGCTTGTAATAGATTACGTCGTAATTGGAGCTTAACATCGGTGCGGTTTCTTTCATGGATAGGATGCGCTGCACCGTTCGCTCTTTTGACAGTGCTTTCTTGTAACGTAGAGAATGCGTTTCATCTTGTGCATTTACTTCAGTTAAATTAAAATACATCACAAGTACAATTAATATGTAACAGAATTTTTTCATTAAATTCCTCTTTTTATAATATTAAAAGATATAATAATCCCCACTTCGACAAGCTCAGCGATCGACTTCGATGTCCTAAATCCTCAGAAAGGTCCGCCTCTGAAGGGGGACGGTTTTGCCGCATGCAAAACCAGGGGGATGTTCGCAACGTGCAGTTCATAAAGGAACTGCACTCCGGAACACTCATGCCAAAAAAAACGGGCAGCTTAACTGCCCATTTTTTTATGTATGATTTATTGGCGTGTAGTTTTCGAACTGTGCTGAGGCGAACTCTCGCGCCTGTATTTCTGTACCAGTTTTGCAATATCGGGATCATCTTTGATATTTTTTCCCAGGGTCATTATTCGCCCGTCTCTGGTGATAATTTGCTTTTTCTCGTCGATATTCAATTTAACATCGCCGATATACTGCCCTTTGGTTCCGGTCTGGACCACCATCACGTTATCGGGATTAGCGGAATTTGCCCGGCGCATGTAATCATGTCCGCCGACGACAACATCAATCCCTTTTACCCGATCTATTAATTTATTAATTTCCGCCGAATTTGTATGTGCAATTGCCACGATTACGTCGCACTTGTTTTCCAACTCGCGTACCATTTTCTCCGCTGCCTTGTACGGATTGGTAGTAACCAGTTTCGGCTCATCGCTTTTATAAACCAGCGTTGGTCTGGTCATCAATATTCCGAAGATACCCACCTTAAGTTCTCCCACATCCGCATCCATGTGCTTCTTTGGCTTGAATTTTTTAATGACATACGGCTCAGTGAACAGCTTTGTGGAATCCGAATGATAGATATTCGCCGAAATGAACGGAAGTTTATATTTCTCTTTAAGATTTTCGAGATAGTTAGCACCGAGCAAAAAATCACGTTCGCCGAGATTAATGGCATCATAATTCATTTGTTTCATCCCGCGTAGCAGATATTCTATCTTCAATTCATATTTTGGACTGGAACTACTGACAAAATCGCCGGCATCCAGTAACAGAACATGATCCCATTCTGCTGCGTTTTCTTTTATGTATGTGGCTCGCCGAGCCAACCCACCGCTACGGTGGCTGCCTCAGCCGCAGGGTTCCAGATAGCCCATCATATTGCTTGAAGTGAAAATGTGCAAACGTGCCGGTGCATTTGGTTGTGAGCCGACGTTGCAATCGGCAAAAATGATTGCTAATATGATTAACACGTATTTCCGTAACATTTTTAGCCTCCTACTATTCAAAATTTTATTCCGGATATTTCAACTTTTCGTCGAGATATTCTCTCAATTTATCCATGGCGACGCGAACCTGACCCATAGAATCGCGCTCCCGGATCGTCACGGTCTGGTCTTCGAGCGTCTGCGTATCCACTGTGATTCCGAACGGCGTTCCCACCTCGTCCATTCGGCGATAGCGCCTGCCGATTGCACCGCCCTGATCATAGAAAACGAGATAATGATTCTGCAGATCGGAAACAATTTTATGAGCGATTTCCGGCATGCCGTCTTTCTTCACCAGTGGAAACACACCCGCTTTGATCGGAGCAATGTGCGGCGCCAGATGCAGTACCACTCGTGTATCCTTTTCCAACTGCTCCTCTTCGTACGCATCGATCAGACAGGTCAGAAGCGTCCGGTCAACGCCTGCCGAGGTTTCGATGATGTACGGGATATAGCGCTCACGGGTCGCTTCATCAAAATAAGACTGATCTTTGCCAGAGTATTCCTTGTGCTGGCTCAAATCAAAATCCGTACGATTGTGGATTCCCTCCAGTTCCAGTGTTCCAAACGGAAATTCATATTCGATATCGAAGGCTGCCGCAGCGTAATGCGCTAACTCATTTTCAGCATGTTGATGAAAACGCAACTTGCTCGTATCCACGCCAAGATGCTCATAATATTTCATCCGCTGCTCTTTCCAATACTCGAACCATTCCTCATCGGTTCCCGGTTTTACGAAAAACTGCATTTCCATCTGTTCGAATTCCCGGGTTCGAAAGGTGAAATTTCCCGGCGTGATTTCATTGCGAAACGCTTTTCCGATCTGGGCAATGCCGAACGGGATTTTCTGACGCATTGCCTGTTGTACATTCAGGAAATTAACATAAATCCCCTGAGCCGTCTCCGGTCGCAGATACACAACCGATGCGGCGTTTTCTACGGGTCCCATAAAAGTCTTGAACATCAGATTGAACTGCCGTTCCTCAGTTAATTCTCCCCCGCATGTCGGACATACGCCCCGATTTTCAATTTGATCCGCGCGGAACCGGTTCTTGCATTTTTTACAATCAACCAGCGGATCAGTAAACGTACTTACGTGACCCGACGCTTCCCACACACGCGGGTGCATCAGAATTGCGGCATCAAGTCCTTCGATGTCCGAGCGGCTGCGCACCATTATGTGCCACCAGTAATCCTTAATATTTTTCTTCATTTCGATACCCAGCGGACCGTAATCATAACAACTGGTGATCCCACCGTATATTTCGCTGGATTGAAAAATGAAACCTTTTCTCTTGCATAGCGAGACAATTTTGTCCATAATCGAATCGTTTTTTTTCTTTGCCATTGCGATGTCCCTCATTTTTAGATTGAGAATTGAGTTGTCTCTTTATGTATCTTGTTCCGTTTGTGCGCCGTTGCCAGTATTAGACTTTTGATTTTTCGTGTTTGCCGATGAACGGATATGGCTTAAAAAATCCATTGATTTCAGTCCTGCCAGCCCTTCGATGTGGTAGTTCATGAATCTGTTCAATAATCGGGCGCTTTCTTTTACGGCTTGTTTTGAATCGATCACCGCACTAATTCCGAGGTGACTCGTATTTTCCAATGCCAGTAAGTAATTGATCGTTGGATGTGAAAGCATAATTCCGGTTGCTTCCGAAGTTTTGCAATTCCGGCATGTCAATCCCCCGCGGTTGATTGAAAAGTAAAAGTCAACTTCTTCCGAATGCCCTCTGCCGCAATGAATACAGGAGTCGAAACGTGGTTTGAATCCATGTATTTGCAAAAATTTCAACAAAAGCCAGAAAAAATGGTTTTCATAGCGTTCCGCTGCCCGATCCAGGGATTCCAGAAATTGCACCACGGAATTGAATAACAGTGGATTCGGATCTTCGGCATATTCCGAGCGCAGAATGACTTCAAAAATGATGGAAGTCAGTGAATATTTTTCCAGGTCTGTTTTTATTCGATTGAAATAGTTCCGAATATCTGCCTGACTAATAAGCTGTAAATCCCTTTTCTCTTTAAAATAAAAAACGATCGAAATATAATTCAACGGTTCGAGACTTCCATAAAACCGGCTTTTCAGTCCCCGCGCGCCTTTTGCAATCACTTTCATTTTGCCGTACCTTCTGGTGTACAGCGTTAATATTTTGCTCGTCTCCCTGAATTTCTGGCTCTTTAGAATAATAGCCTCTGTTTTTTGTATTGGCATGGCTTGATCATACCCACGGTAAAAAGACCGTAATCAGCGCAAAATATATCAACAAGCCGATCACATCATTGGATGTGGTAATAAATGGACCCGTTGCGATCGCCGGGTCGACATCAAACTTTCTCAGGATGATCGGAACCAGAGCACCGGTCATCGATGCGTTGATAATGACCGTAAGCATGGCGACTGCCAGAATAATACCAAAATTCACTTTTCCAAACCAGACCGCAATAACGATGAGAATCAGTATTCCGCAAATCACACCATTTAATAGCGCCACGAACAGCTCGCGCAGCACACGCCTGCCGATATGAAAAATAGTGATCTCGCCTGTCGCCATTCCGCGAACCATAATCGTCGATGATTGAATACCGGCGTTTCCGCCCATCGCCATGATAATCGGAATGAAAAACGCTGAAGCGATAATTTGGTTCATGGAGGCTTCGAAATTTTTCAGGATGAGTGCTGACAGTAATTGTCCCATAAAACCGACGAGCAGCCACGGCAGCCGTACCTTAAGGATTCTGAAAGCTGAAGTTTCCCGGAATTCTTCTTCATCGGCAATACCCGCCATTCGCTGCATGTCCTCGGACGCTTCGTCTTCCATTACGTCGGCAAGGTCATCAAACGTAATTCTGCCAACAAGTTTCCCTTTGCCATCAATCACCGGGATCGACACCAGATCGTACTTCCGGGCGATATTTGCCACTTCCTCCTGATCCAGGTCAGTGTCTACCGAGATGACATCCCGGTCCATGATCTGGGAAATCTTTGTATTCGATTTCGCGAGGATCATATCTTTCAGTGCGGCAATGCCCACCAGTATATTTTCATCATCCACTACAAACACATAATAGATATTATCGACCTCTTCCGATTTTTGACGGATTATCTGGATCGCTTCGTCGACATTGCATTTCTGATTCACGGCGACGAACTCCTTTGCCATGATACCGCCCGCGGTATCTTCCTCATGGCGAAGCAATTCCATCACTTCGGCGGAATCCTGGATGTCGATCTTTTTGAGTACCTTTTCCGCAAGCGCTTCCGGTAGCTCGGACACCAGGTCCGTTGCATCATCTGAATCCATTTCATCGACGATCTCCGAAAGCCTGCTCTCGCTTAACATCTCAACAAGATCGATCTTAGATACTTCATCCAGTTCGGCGATTACATCGGACGCAATCTCCGCGTTTAACATCTCGAAAATAAATTTTCGGTGGTCATCGCTCAAATGACTGATAATATCCGCCAGATCCGCGGGATGCAAATCCACAATCAGATTGCGGATCATGGTCACGTCCCGCTCATCGGCTAAAAATGAAATATTATCGACTATTTCTCTGAGATCTTTTATTTCCATGGGAACTTACAAATCTTATTACTAAAATTATGAAATTTTCAGATTCGAAATCCCCCTTCAAAGGGGGAACCTGTGTATTTCTTAAACGGTCGAAATATAATTACTCAATCTCACAATTTCCTCGACCGTCAATTGCTCCGGTCGTTTCGACAAATCTACCGGGAACGTATCAGCATTCTGTAGAAACGGTTTCAATGAATTTCTGAGTACTTTGCGCCGCTGTCCGAACATTGCCCGCAGCATCCGCTTTAATGTCGATTCGTCTTCAATATAATATCGAGGCTGCGGCAAAAAGTTCCATTGCACCACTGCGGAATCCACTTTTGGTCTGGGATAGAATACATTTTTCGATACTTCGAATAACAGTTTCACATCCGCGTATAGTTGGCTGTAAATTGCCAAAATCCCGTACAGTTTGGAATTCGGCTGCGACTGTATCCGCCGGGCGACTTCCTTCTGGATCATCAATGTCAGCGATTTTGCCTGATGCCGGTGTTCGATTAAATTAAAAATAATCGAACTCGTAAGATGATAGGGAATGTTCCCAAATACCTTCCATTGACTGTAATCACCGAAAAGAGTCACCAAATTGATCTTCAGGAAATCCTGCTCAATCAATTCGAAATTATCAATGCCGGAAAACTCCCGGCGCAGCTTGTCAGCCAGATTCCGGTCCAGCTCCACCGCTACAAACCTTCGCACCTTCGATACCACATGCTTCGTAATCACGCCGTGTCCGGGACCGATTTCCAGAACATGGTCCTCCGGTGTGAGCATCAATGCGTTGACGAGTTTCCTGATGACATTTTCATCTATTAAAAAATTTTGCCCTAAATTCTTTTTAGGGCGATGGGATACGTCGGTCATATTTTTGATCCGCGGCGGCGTCTGTCCGTCACGATGTGGTTCTGTTAATCGATACCAAACAATTCCTGTGCGTTCCGGGTTGTTTGCTCCGCTACCCGTTTTTCCGGGATGTCCTTTGCTTCGGCTATTTTATCCGAAATCAACGGAATATGCGCGGGCTCGCTGCGCTTTCCCCGGAACGGGACCGGTGCCATGAACGGGCAGTCCGTTTCCAGCATCAGGCGTTCCAACGGGACACCCGCAGCCACATTCAGCGCCGATGCATTCTTGAAGGTTACCACACCCGTAAACGAGATGTGAAATCCCCAATCCAGGACTTTTTGGGCGTGCTGTTCATTCCCGGAAAAGCAATGAAACACACCGCTTAATTTTCCTTTATATTCATTCCGGTCAAAGATATCGTAAATATCTTGCCAGCTATTTCTTGTGTGCACGATGATCGGAATCTTCTCTTCCACGGCGATTTCCAATTGCCGCAAAAGAACTTTGAGCTGAACATCCCGCGGCGCATAATCGCGGTAAAAATCGAGACCGATTTCGCCGAGTGCCACCACTTTAGGATGACGAAGCAGCTCGTGCAGTTCATCCCAGTCGGAATCTTTTACTTTTACGGAATCATGCGGATGGATGCCAGCCGAAGCGTGAACTGCTTCATATTTTTCAGCCAGCTCTATTGATTCGCGACTCGTCTTGATATCGATCCCGATATTGATAATCCGCTGCACGCCCGCATTTTCGGCACGGCGAATTGTTTCGTCAAGATCATCATTGAATTTCTCGAAATTCAAATGCGCATGCGTTTCGATATACATCAACTTATCCTGATTCCGGATTCAAAATCTTTTTCCACGGTCAGCAGTGCCAGGTCGTCCTGATCTGCGCTGCGGGCAGCTAACAACATACCGTTGGATTCGATCCCGCGGATTTTCGCCGGCTCCAGATTCGCAACCACGATAATCGATTTGCCAACAAGCTGTTCCGGCGTATATTGCTGTGCAATTCCAGCGACAATCTGTCGTGTTTCACTGCCGACCTGAATTTTCAGCTTCATTAATTTATCAGTCTTTTCGACTTTCTCGGCTTCCAGGACTTTAGCCAGTCGCAAATCTATTTTTTGAAATTCTTCAAAAGAAATCTTTTCATTTGTCACTTGTGTGTCCTCTCCCTGTTTATCGGATTGTTTTTCCGAAATCTTCTGCAATTTTTCGATTTCAGCTTCAATGACATCATCCTCGATCTTGTTAAAAAGAATTTCGAGTTTTCCGATGGAATGACCGTCATCGAAATGTGCCTGTCCCGCATCAGACCAGGTTTGATCAAGCACGCTACCTTCAATATTCAGGATACTCCATAATTTATCCGCGGAAAAAGGCAAAATCGGCTGCATCAATATGGCAAGCCCTTTGCACACCCGGGCACAGATGTTCATCGTGGTCGCGCATTTCGTTATGTCCGCCTTCTTTGTTATCCACGGCTCCTGATCGTTGAAATATTTATTTGCAAATCGCGCCAGATCCATAAATTCAGCAGCGGCTTTGCGCACCTGAAACGCTTCCAGATTATTGCCGATTTTCTCCGGCGCCTGTTTCAGCCGAGACAACATTTCTTTATCCAGATCATCCAATGGTCCGGGGGCAGGTATTTTGCGATCGAAATTCTTGTTTATGAATGTCAACGTTCGATTGACAAAATTTCCCAAGATGTCCGCGAGCTCATTGTTATTGCGAGCCTGAAAATCTTTCCACAGAAAATCCGAATCCTTTGTTTCCGGCGCATTTACAGCCAGGCAGTATCGCAGCGGATCAGGTGGAAATTTCTGTAGATATTCATCCAGCCAGACTGCATAATTTTTACTGGTCGAAAGTTTATTCCCTTCCAGATTCAAAAATTCATTGGCAGGAATATCTGCTGGCAATACGTACTCCCCGTGTCCCATCAAAATCAGAGGCCAGATAATCGCATGGAATACGATATTGTCTTTGCCGATAAAATGGATTAATCGCGTGTCCTCATCCTGCCAATATTCGCGCCATTTATCCGGTTGTCCGATTTTTTCCGCCCATTCCACAGTGGATGAAATATATCCGATGGGCGCGTCGAACCAGACGTAAAGCACTTTGTTTTCATAGCCCTTCAGCGGAACCGGCACGCCCCATTTCAAATCCCGGGTCACAGCCCGATCTTCCAGTCCGCTTTCCATCCAGCCGTAACAGAAATTTTTGACATTGTCTTTCCAGTGCGTCTTGGTATCCAGCCATGCTTTTATTTTGGGCTGGAACTTCTTCAGATTAATAAACCAATGGTGCGTTTCACGGATTTCGGGTTTATTACCGCAGGTAACGCAATACGGATTTATTAACTGAATTTGATCCAGCGATCTGCCGCAGCTATCGCATTGGTCACCGCGAGCACCTTCGGCGTGGCAATTGGGACACTCCCCTTCCACATAGCGATCCGCCAGAAACCGATCACAATGCGTGCAGTAGAACTGCACGACTTTTTTCTCGCTCAAATAGCCTTTTTCATGTAATTTCAGAAAAAAGCCCTGCGAAATTTCATGATGCAGCGGTTTGGAAGTGCCAGAATAATTATCAAAGCTCATTCCGAATTCAGCAAAAGATTTTCTGTGATTTTCACGATACTTTTCCACCACTTCCCGCGGAGGCACTCCCTGCCGCTCAGCGTAAATAGTAATTGGCACGCCGTGCTCATCAGATCCGCATATATAGATCACATCTCTTTTCATCGCACGCTGATATCTTACATAAATATCAGCCGGAAGATAGGCTCCTGCCAGATGTCCCAGATGTATCGGTCCGTTCGCGTATGGTAACGCGCTGGTCACCAATAATCTCTTCGCTTGTTTCACAAGTAGTCCCTTTTCAATTTAAGAATTCATTCCTGCTTTTCGCTACAATTTTCACAACGACAAAATTCTCCCAGCTCATTTAACGGAACAGTGACATAATTATCATTTTCATAACGCAGCGATACGGTCTCGGCAAATACATCCACCTTCACGACAGTGCCTTCGCCGCGATCGGTTTTAATAACAGATTCGAGCTCGGGAAATTTTTTCATCTCATCCTGATAATAGTCCCGTTCAAATAACAGACAGCACATTAATCGGCTGCAAGCACCGGAGAGTTTCTGCGGATTCAACGGTAAATTTTGTTCTTTGGCGCATTGCGTTGTAATCGGCTCAAAATCTTTTATAAAACTGGTGCAGCATAATTTTCTACCACAAATACCATATCCCCCGATTCGGCGTGCTTCATCACGAACACCAATCTGACGTAATTCGATACGCACTTTGTATTCAGCGGCAAGTTCTTTCACGAGTTCCCGGAAATCCACCCGGCGTTCGGCTGTAAAATAAAATGTGATCTTGTTGCCGTCGAATTGATACTCCACATCCACGAGTTTCATAATCAACCCGTGTTTTTCTATTTTCTGTTTACATACTTTAAATGCCGCGGCTTCTTTATGCCGGTTATCTTTTAATTTATTCAAATCTTTCGGATCGGGTTTGCGTAAAATCGACTTTAATTCTGCATCTTTTTTCTTAATAGACAGAATTGCACCCACCTGATTCACAATTCCCAAATCCTCTCCCTTATCCGCTTCCACGATGACATAATCACCAATCTTGAATGGAAATTGCTGCGGATTCGCATATATTTCTTTTCGCTCTCCCTTAAACACAACTTCTACATTATCATGCATGACCTTTTCTCCTCAAATTGTGTTTCAGGCTATAGAAGAGATTGATAACAATCAAATTTACATAAACATTTCTATTAAATAAATCAATCGCACTTTCGATATCTGCGACGATAGCCTCAAAATTTATATCCTCAAAACTATTACAAAACCTCTCCAATGTTTCGATTAGATCGATATTAACGATCAGTTCCGTGCCCCCGTTTCCCTGACTGTAAATTAATGCATCCCGAAACCATAACAGCAAAATTGCCAGCAAATCCTTGATCGCTTTTTTATCTTCACTGCGCACCAGTTTTTCGGCAAGCATCAATCTGTCCAGATCGGATCTGATAACGGTTCGCAAAATGTCCAGCACCTGATGCCGTTTCTGATCCAGATCCTCATCCAGCATTTCCAGCGCCCGGCGGTAACTGCCAAAACTGAGTTTGGCGACCAGTTGCGCCTTTTCGGCATCGACTTGCTGCCGCTCTACCAGCGCCTGCTCGATTTCCTGCCAGCCGATGGTTCCGAAACGCAATGCCTGGCAGCGCGACATGATTGTCGAGAGCAGCATATTCGGCTGCGATGAGGTCAGAATGATAGTCATTTTTCCGGGGGGCTCTTCCAGTATTTTTAGCAGAGAATTTGCCGCCTCTGTCCTCATGTGGTGCGCTTCAGCGATGATTACCACCCGCCCCTTATTTTCAAATGATGTCATTGACGAGACTCGTTTTAATTCCCTGATCTGGTCTATCGAGATCGACGGATTTGCCCACGGATTCAGCCGTAAGTACGGATTCCTGGCGATGCTCGAGATGATGTCTTTGTGCTCCTGAGGTGTTATGGATTTCATCGCAGGGAAAATGTAAATGACATCCGGATGTGAAAGCTGTGATATGCGCTTGCAATCACTGCATTCGCCGCAGGCGAAGTATTCATCTTGCTGGCAAATTAATGCTGCAGCCAACTCCAGTGCCATGGATTCTTTTCCCACGCCCTCGGCGCCATGGAATAAAAGGGCGTGTGGGATACGCCGTTTCTCCAGCGAACGGGTCAGAGTCTCCTTTATTCGCTCCTGTCCGACTGTTTTTTGGAAAAGCATATTAACTCAACCAACTCATTGGGTCTAATACTTTGTTATTTTGCCATATCTCAAAGTGCAGCATCGGTCCTTTCAAGGAACCGGAATCACCAACTTCGCCGAGCACCTGTCCCATGCTCACTTGTTGATCTGTTTTCACGTTAATTTTGGACAGGTGTGTGTACACTGTATAATATCCGCCAAAATGATTGACAATCACGATATTTCCTCGCCCCCTTTGCCACGTAATTGCTGTCACCACGCCCGATCCCACGCTACGTACTTCATCGCCCAAATTCGCCCGGATATCGATACCAATGCTCTCTGTAATCGTTTTCAACTGGGGATGCCTGTACTTTCCGAATTTCGTGATCACCGTGCCTCTCGCTGGCCAGATCATTTTACCTCGCAATTTCGGAAATTTCGTTTCTTTCAAATCGCCTTCTGCCAGCCGTTTCTCTTCCCGGGAGAAAATGAGCCTCTCAATCTCGCGTGCTGCAATTTCATACTCTTTTAATTTCTGTGCGTATAATTGCTTGTTCTGCCGAACGGTAGACAGCAGTCTTTCTCGCTCCTTTTTCCTCTTACGAAGGTTCTTCTCTTCCTCGGTCTTTTCTTTGATGATGCGGCGCTGTTTCAACACTTCGTTCTTGCGCCTGTCTTTTAAGTCTTCCACCGCCTGTTTCTTATCAAGTATATTCTGAAAATTCCGGCGGTCATTTTCAGCTAATAACTTCTGATACTTCACCCAAACCAATACCTGATTGAATGAATTGGCAGCCAATAGCAGCTCCAGATCTTTCACACGTCCGTGTTTATAAAAATGGATCATTCGCTGTTTGTAAATTTCCTTCAAATGCTCCAGTTCATCGCGTTTCTCGTTCAATTCGTGCGCGGCTTCCAACAAGTCCCGGGAATTTTTCTTCTCCTCCTGCTTCAACTGTTCCAATAGCGCCTGTGTGACATCGATTTCCCGGTCCAGCGCAGAAAGCATATCGAGAATGGATTTTTCGCGCGCACTTTCATTCAGAAGCCGATTTTTATATAAATCGATCTCCGAACGAATTTGTTTCAAATCCTCCCTGTGTTGCGTTATTTTTTTACTTTGTGGTAAAACAGGTTGGATGAATAAAGACACTAATATTATTACTCTAAATAAATTCATAGCTTATAAGATAAATGATTTAAAGCATAAAAGCAACAAAAAAATATCCGGCTTTAAAATCTACTTGACATATCGGCTTGATATTGCTATATTAAAACCATGCTCAACTACTTCAATCGAAATGGAAATAATCATGTAAGTGTTATTTCCCAGCTCCAGTCATTTCCTTATTTCAGCGATTTTGCCGGAAATGAATTGCGAGCCTTCGCCAAAATCGTATATGTCAGATGGTTTCGAAAGGGTGAAACGATCTATCAGGAAAACGATCATGGAATCGGGATGTATTTCATTCAAAAAGGCTCGGTGAAATTATTTAAAAATTCACAGCTCAACGGTAATGAGCAGATTTCAACACTTGGCGAGCATGATTTTTTCGGAGAACAATCATTATTTAATGACCAGCAACGAACGCAAACTGCTGTGGCTTTGGAGGAGTGCTGTCTCATCGGTGTCTTTCGTCCCGACCTGTTAAATTTTATCGACAGAAAGCCGCGCATGGGGAATAAAATCCTTATGAAACTGGCGCAGATTATCGATACACGCTTGCAGCAGACCACTGATGAGTTGACAGAAATGAAAGAGAAACTGGCGAATTCCGATATTATACGATAACTATGATGTCCTACGACCCGCATATATCATTGCGAAAAAATATTTCCAATGTCATCCTGCTTTCCTCGATCATATTGATCCTCCTGGTTCCTTATTTGAAGAATATATTTATTCCCCTGGGATTGTCATTTTTTCTCAGCATCTTTCTCGATCCTGTCGCCATCAAGCTGGAAAGCCGTGGTTTCAGCAGACCATTCTCTATTCTCGTGTTGATCATACTATTCACGGGATTTACAATTATCTTTTTGCTTCGATTCGGTTATGTTATTAATTCAGAGATCAATCAGATCAATAAACTTACCGATCCGTCTCCGCTTACTTTCAAATTGAAAGACATCCCTGCCCTGGGTTATAACAATTTCTTCCAGCAATCTTTAATGAAATTCCATGCTTTTTTCATGTATCTCGTCGAGAAAAGTCATCAAATTTTACCCAGCGATTTCTCAATCGTGCTGTTAATCATCATCGTTCCGGTAATGACATTTTTGTTATTGAAGGACGGATATTATTTGAAAAAAAGCATTCTCCAAATTCTGCCGAACCGCTATTTCGAGGTCACGTT
>WJJN01000437.1 GCA_014729735.1 Candidatus Zhuqueibacterota bacterium | reverse complement strand
GCCACGATGAGTGTGTAAAAAAGTCCGCGCATAAAACCGAGCCAGGGATGAGCCGTGAAACTGAGAATCCATTGATGAATTCCGGTGAGGGCGAACACCGGCAGTACGAAATTAGCGAAGCCGACATAGGCAATCATCGGATTCTGACCGTTGTCGATTAATAATTGCAGCCATTTTTTCTTCCTAAAGATGTCAATAATAACTGTAAAAGCGATCAAAATGAAAATCGACAATCCGGTAGTAAGGAAGAAATAGCTGAGTGTGGGTTGATCCTTTTTGATCCCGCCCTCATAGGGTTCGAACATCAAACCGAGTACGAACCAGTAGATTGCCCATGAATATAACGCTTTGATGTGGTATTCGGTATCGCTGTTTGGTCTGAAAACAAGAAACCAGCCGCCTGTACATAAAATAAATCCAATGACTGCTGTTTGCCATAGCCAGCGCGAATGTAATCCGATCAGACTCAACAGCACAAAAATAAACATCAGACCGGCGATGGTTGCCAGCCGACCGGCAGACCATTTATCCGGACTTTGAAAATCGGGTGCTTTTTTTCTGATCCATTGATTCAGGAGATCCCCGACGATGGTTCCCGGAATGACGATGAACAGATATTGTAAATAATAGAGTTTATACATCCATGGAACCGGAGTTGCATTCCACAGCCATTGAATCCAGCCGACTTCCGTATGCGACAGCCTGAGCGCGATGAGTATTCCCAGGATCCCTATCCGGAGCATTCGATTATTGCGAGTGATAAACCAGATCAGAGCTCCAAAGACTGCAACATTCGTCAACACAATAATGATAATATCGGACCTGCCCAGTGAAAAGCCGCTGCCGTCCGGGTATCGAAGCAGTGACAGCAAGACAATTGCGCCAATCCAGCCGCACCCGCGAACAGTTCGTTTTAGCCACTGGCTCCATGAGGACGGAAAGCGGGTAAACAGGGCAAACATCAGCGCGAAACCTGAAATTGCGATAAGCCATTGCTGCGTTTCCGGCTGTGGATCGAGAACGTGCGGGCGGACGTGACGCAGGAAAATGGCGAAAAATCCAAGCAGAAATCCTCTTTCTAAAATTGAAAAAATGATTTTTGTTTTTGGGACTCTGTTTTCGATTTTTCGAGTGAGTGCCAGTGGAATAGCTGCTCCAAGCGCAAACAGAAACAGCGGAAAAACCAGGTCGATCCATGTGAAGCCGGGGAGCTCCGAATTGAACACATGATCCGGGGGCGGCAGTTGTGCATGGTACATCCACGATGGCAGCACGCCGTAAGGGATAACGCCGGAAAGCACCATCGTCAGGATGGCGAAACCGCGCAACGCATCCAGAGCATAGGCGCGGTTCGATGAAGCGTTTGGTATTTTGTTAAAATCCAAAGCGTCCTCTTTGTATATTGATTTTTCTGATTTCCATTGAACTGCCTTACATCCCCCTGGTTTCGCCGCTGGCGAAACCGTCCCCCTTCAAAGGGGGATTTTCAAATCGTACCTTTAGTAAAGTAAGGTCAGTATTTAAAATCAGATTACAAATTACAAGTTTCAACTCAAAAATAAATCCGGTAAAGCAATTTGATGTTTCGTCCCGGCTCCGGCATAATGGATTTCACCCGGGAGAGATGTTTACGATATTCTGTGTCAGCTATGTTCTCCACGATAATGTCCACCGTATTGAGAAACTGACCGAAGGAGAAGAAATATTGTGCAAACAGATCGGTCACGACATAGCCGGCAGTTCGCTCCTCGAATTCACCCAGGCGATCCTGATCTGCTGCTGCACGGACTGTTGTTCCCAGCGTCAATTTATTGCGCGTGTAGCGAAGTCCGAATGTTCCGCTCAATGGAGGCATCCAAGGCAATGGCTCTCCGGAATCAGACAGGTCGCCGTGCACATAACTTACTGTTGTGCTCACTCCCAGATTTTTGAATATCTCATATTCGAACAAGAATTCGCCGCCGGTCATCACTGCATTCAAGCCGGAAAACTGATACGTTGGCAGCAGGGTGCGGTAATTTAGCTGTCCTGTATTTCTGGGAAAGATATAGCCGGAAATATCATTCCGGAACGCTGTGATCTCCGCCTTGCCGAGGTCACCGGAATAATGCAGGAACAGATCGATGCCGATTCCGGTTTCATTGCCCAGCTCCGGATTGCCGATCTCGAATGAATATGCGGCGAGATGCGGACCTTCGGAAAACAGCTCTTCGATCCCCGGCGCCCGGAAGCTGCGCATTACGCTGATGCCTGCGTGATAATTGGGATGAAAATTATAGAGCCCTTTAATCGAACCGGAAAAATTGGAAAATTTCCGCTCCCGAATGTAGCCAATGCGGGAAGATACATTTTCGAATTCCGGTGTGACCTGCTTTGCATCAAAGCGCAGCGCTCCCTGAAGAACGAGCGGTCCTGCCACAGCTTCCTGATACAGAAAACCGGCGAGGGTTCCCTCTGTTGTCGGCGGCGTGAATGCGAGTCCGCCGGCGGCATGATCACGATACTCTGCCCAGATGCCGGCAGCTCCATTCCGGAAGATACCGAACGGCTTAAAACGGGTGATCAATGAAAAATTATACGAGAGCAATCCGAATTCAATGCCCAGAATT
>WJJN01000436.1 GCA_014729735.1 Candidatus Zhuqueibacterota bacterium | reverse complement strand
GACGCCGAAATCACGTGGACACATTCGACAGTTCAGAATTTAGATTTATCCATAAATATCGGCATCTTGAATGTAACGGTGCTGGATCCGGAATGGAACGGCACGGAAACTGTCACGCTGACGGCGACCGATCCCGGCGGTAAATTCGATACTATGGATGTGAGCTTCACAGTGAACCCTGTAAATGATCCGCCTGTGGTCCAACCCATTGTCGTGAATCCGATCAGCGAAGGCTCTCAATTTCCGCCGATTTCGCTTGTTGCCGATGATCCGGATAATTCGGCGCAGCAAATCCAGTGGACAGCCAGCGGACAACAGCAGCTTGATGTGAATATTCAGCAAGGCGCTAATCCCTCTGCAACGGTCACCACGCCGGACGCGGATTGGTACGGAAGCGAACAGGTTACCTTCACGGCGACCGATCCTGCTGGTGAATCCGACAGCAAGGTTGCAGTGTTTACCGTAAATAATGTCAACGATCCGCCGGAAATTTTGCCGGTTCTCGATCAATCGATCCGCTACAACCAGGAATTTGCAGTAGTGAATTTGGATACGTGCGTACAAGACATCGATAATACACCGGATCAAATTTATTGGTCTTATACCGGAAATACGAATCTTGCGATCAGCATAGTCAATCGAACCTTGACTATTACACGCATTGATCCGGATTGGACCGGCTTGGAAGCTGTGACCTTTACTGCCAACGATGGACAGCAGTCTGATAGCTATACCGCCACCTTCACAGTGGTCTATCACAACGATCCACCGCAGATCAGCGATATTTTCTCTGAAACTATCAGTGAAAACGGTGTTTTTGAGACGATATATCTGGATGATAAAGTCGAGGATCCGGATCATGCGGATTCGGAATTGACGTGGACATTTTCTGGTGATGAAAATCTGCAAATTCAGGAAATCGCTGATCGTGTTCTTCAAATTGCTCCGGTTGATTCCGAATGGACCGGGACAGAAACTATTACATTCAAAGTTACTGATCCGGGGAATCTGTCTGACAGTACATCTGCATCCTACACAATTATGCCTGTCAACGATCCGCCTGAAATTAGCGGCATGTCAGGGTTTTCGTTTAATGAAGATACCACTTATGTTATTACTTCTGCGGAATTGAAATTCATGGTACATGATCCGGACAATAATTTTGAAGAATTGACCTATTCGCTGGACAATGCGGTTCATACAAAAATAGAAAAAGAACCAGCGACCGGCAATTTGATTCTATCGGCTGCTGAAAACTGGTTTGGTACGGAGAATGTTTTATTTAGCGTCACCGATGCCATGTACGCAAAAACATCGCAGCCGATTACCATAACAGTAAAGCCGTTGCCGGATCCGCCGCTGGCATTTGATTTGTTGATGCCCTTCGATAACACAGCCATCGTTATACGTCCGGAAATGCTGGAGTTCTCCTGGCAAAGCTCAATCGACCCGGATGATGAGCCAGTCACTTATAGCTGGAATCTGAGCCAGGAAATGGATTTTAGTCACATTATCGAACGTTACAATAATATCAGCGACACCACTTTCACGTATACATTACCACAGCACTTTGAGCCGGGTCTTTATTACTGGAAGGTAATTGCATCCGATCAAAGCGGTAACTGTACACCTTGTAACAATGTAAATTTATTTAATCTCAATTTTGATATCGGAATCGCAGAAGATCCAAGTTCACAACAGCCGGATAAGTTCGCGTTATATCAGAATCATCCTAATCCCTTCAATCCGGAAACCAGAATTACATATCAACTGCCCAAGGCGTGCCACGTTCGTCTGGCGGTTTATAACAATGTTGGACAGTTGATCAAAATGTTGGTCAACGAAGACAAAAGTGCCGGAAGTTTTTCAATCTACTGGAACGGGACGGATGAACATAACGCGGCGGTTAGCAGCGGTATTTATATTTACAAATTACGCGCCGGTGATTTCGTGATGGCACGCAAGATGCTTTATCTGCGTTAAAATTTTGAACTGGTTCTGTTTACTCGAAACCCCGCGAAATTGGCGGGGTTTTTATTTTGCAGCAAAAGCTTAGTGTTCATTGATAAAGATTAAATCTTCTCTGCGGTTCTGAGTCTGCGGCGAGATAATAAAAACCCTGCCGGATCAATGATCTGACAGGGTTTCGTTTTTATTACAAAATCTTTTTTTTAAATGGACATATTATTAGTTTTTAAAATAGTTAACTGAATTTCCGATCTGAATTTCATTCAAAAATTATGCCAAATTAAACAAGTTTAATCTTGACAATGTCATAATTATATTTTATATTAGTGTTATTAATTTTTTAGGAACGGTAAATTTTCACAGGAAGAAAATATGGCAATTACCAAATCGGATGTGGAACGGATCGCAAAGCTGGCGAAATTGGATTTTTCTGACGAAGAAAAGATGAATTTCACTCATCAATTATCCGAGATTTTAGGCTATATGGAGAAATTGAACGAGCTGGATACAGAAGAAATTGAGCCGACATCGCACGTTCTGGGAATACAAAACGAACTTCGAGAAGATAGACAGGAATCCTGGGTAAGCCAGGAAGAAGCGCTGAAAAACGCACCGAAGCAAAAAAAGGGCTTTTTCAGTGTGCCGAAGGTGATTGCCCATGAATCCTAAAAAAGTACTTGGCGTCATTCCTGCACGTTATCAATCCAGCCGGTTTCCGGGAAAGCCGCTGGCAGAGATCGCGGACAAACCCATGATCCAGTGGGTTTACGAGCGGGCGCGGCAGGCACGTCTGTTATCGGAAGTGATCGTTGCAACAGATGATGATCGAATTTTACAGGTGGTGCAAGATTTTGGCGGACGGGCGGAAATCACATCCCGGGATATTCGCAACGGCACGGAACGCACGGCAGTTGTCGCCCGGAAATATGATTATCCGATTAT
>WJJN01000435.1 GCA_014729735.1 Candidatus Zhuqueibacterota bacterium | reverse complement strand
GGGCTATAATATCGGGCAGTTAAAAAGCAGGTTGGAAGCATTTTCAGAAATGATAACACACCGGAGTCAGAAATAATATGATCACTCGTGGACCGAAATTGAACATCCGCAAGGATTACAAAAAGCTGATGAAGCAGTATTACATCAAGGCGAAATACGCCCGCTGGCTCGGCAAGAAAGTCGCCTGGCTCACCAGCGGCGCGCCGGTGGAGCTGGTGTACGCAATGGGAGCAATTCCGGTGTACCCCGAAAATCATGGCGCGATTTGCGGCGCCACCAAAATGGCGACGGATTTGTGCCGCACTGCGGAGAGCGCGGGCTATTCGCAAGACCTCTGTTCTTACATGCGAAATGATATCGGTTCATCCCTGTCCGGCAAAAGCCCGATTGGCGGACTTCCCCGCCCGGATTTTCTGGTCTGCTGCAATAATATCTGCGGCACGGTGGTCAAATGGTTTCAGATTCAGAGCCGCTATTACAACGTGCCGTTATTCATCATCGATACGCCGTACATTCACCAATCGACCGCGCCACACGCTGTCGAATATGTGAAATCTCAACTGGAAGAATTCATTTCATTTCTGGAAAAGCAGATCCGGAAAAAATTCAGGCTGCCAACGTTCATCCGGGTGATGCAGCACGCGCATGAAGGCATGTCACTGTGGCGGGATATTCTGTATCTGAATCGCCACCGACCGGCGCCCATGACCTGCTTCGATGCATTCGTCAACCTTGCCCCGATTGTCACCATGCGCGGCACGAAGAAGATGAATTCATTTTACAGAAAACTGAAAGCAGAGCTGGAGCAGCGCATCGAACAGGGTTTCGGCGCGATTTCCGAAGAGCGTTTCCGTCTGCTGTGGGATAATATCCCAATCTGGTATGAAATGCGCGGGCTGGCAGAGCAGTTTACGTCGCATGGCGCCAATCTTGTCGCTGACACCTACACCACTGCCTGGGCACTGGGAGAACTGGACAACGACCGCCCGCTGGAGAGTCTCGCTGAAACGTATACAAATGTCTATTTGAATCAGGGTGTGGGATTAATGACGGAAAATTTCATCCGCTTGATGGATGAGTTTTCGGTGGATGGGTTTGTAATGCATTCCAACCGAAGTTGCAAACCGTATTCGCTGGGTCAATATGATATGAAGCGCATGGTCTCAAAAAAAACCGGGAAGCCCGGTCTCATTATCGAAGCAGATATGACCGATTCCCGGATGTATTTTGATGCGCAGACACGCACAAAAATTGCGGCGTTTATCGAAATGTTATAGCCAGTATAAAATTCGTCCGCAAGATTCGCAACGCATCACCTCGCTGTCGGCACGTCCTTTAGCGGAAATTGACGTGGGCAGTTTGATGAAGCAGCCCAGACAAGTATTATCTTCTTTCACCGGGACAATCGCCCTTTTATAACGCTTCTTGAGCTGCTCGTAGCTAAAAAGCAGTGGTCTGCTGATCTTGGAAACCAGTTCTTCCCGGGCTTTCCTTAAATTCTCTTCATTTTCTGCTTCGAAGCCCAGCCTCTTAACTTCCGATATCTCGTCGATCATCATATCCAGGTCTTGTAAAACTACTAATAACTCTAATTCTTTTTTTATCAATTGATTACTCCTTTTCTAAAAATTCCTTGAATTCTTCGAATGATTCGATGGACATCAATTTTTTTCTGTTTTTGGATTTGTTGAGAATTTCAACCATTTTACCGAGGATGGGAAGATACATGTTGTTTTCATCTTGCGGAGGGGCAATAATCATAAACACCAGGTGCACCGGCTTGCCGTCGATGGAATCGTAGTCGATGCCGTCTTCAGACTTGCCGAAGGCGATCATGATATCGGAAGAAGAAGTTGTTCTGCCATGCGGAATGGCAACCCCTTTCCCGATCCCTGTGCTGCCGAGCATTTCCCGCTGATAGAGCATTTCCAGAACAATCTGGCTATTTTTAAGATATTTCACATTGACGAATTGGTCAACAATTTCCTTGAGAAGCTCATCTTTCGTCGTCGCTTTCAGATTCGGTATAAAAAGATTTTCATCAAAGTACCGCAAAAGGTTTTGCGTCTCCATAAAGCTAAATCCCTCATTTGAGTTTAATCAATTTTCCCTTCTATGATATTTCGCAGTGCCGGTCGGATGTAAATTCGCTCTAAATTGAGCCTGTTCAGTTCCTGTGCCATCAGCTTAATTTTACCTTCAACCGGAAGCTTGTTATTTACAATTAAGACTTCCTTGTTTCCCACTTTGCATAATCCACCGATAAAGTCCCCTTTTTCATATCGAAGATCGATGGAGAGATTATGAATCAGGTTTTCAAAATTTTGTAGAATGTGTTGTGGTTTCATGGCATTATAAATGTTTTTTGAGTTCTTTTCGTTTCATTGCTTCGACAATGTCTTTAACGTTTTGTGCATTATCCCGATTACAGATAAGCAGCGCATCTTTTGTTTCAACAACGATCAGATTATTTACTCCGATTGCAGCCACAAATTTATCCGGAACATCGATCATGCATTCAGCGGTATCCATCAGAAAATTTGGCGAATTTACGACATTGTCGTTTTCATCTTTCTGACTGAGCTGGTAGACTTCCTCCCATGTTCCCACATCGCTCCAACCAAAATCCCCTTTAAGCACTGCGACATTTCGCGCGTGCTCCATAACACCGTAATCAATGGAGATACTTTTTATCTGGCAATATATTTTATTTATAATGTCATCCTGTGATTTTGTTCCCAGCGCTTTTTCTATTTCGACCAGTCCGTCATATAACTCCGGCAGAGACTCTTCTATCTCGCCCAAAATTGTTTTCACCGACCATACGAAAATGCCGCTGTTCCATAAAAAATCGCCGCTTTTAATAAACCGGCGAGCAGTATTAATATCCGGTTTTTCAGCGAATGTTTTCACTTTATAAACCGGAATGTCATCGATTTTCTCGATTTCTCCATTGAACTGGATGTAGCCGTAACCTGTGGAGGGATACGTTGGATTGATACCAATCGTGACCAGGCGATCGTCTTCTTTCGCCACTTTTTCGGCGGCTTTCAAAATCTGGCGAAATTTATTGACTTCGGCAATATGATGGTCCGCCGGTAGCACGGCAATAACAGCGTCCGGGTCTAACTTCTTTATCATGACTGCTGCCAGTCCTATGCAGGGTGCAGTATTTTTTCCTTTTGGTTCGATGATTAAATTTTCGGGTTTCAAAAAAGGAATTTGTCTTTTTATCTCGTCTTTAATAACCTGAGTGGAAACAATGTAGGTATGATTCACATCAACTACCGAATCCAATCGCTCCACCGTGCTTTGAAGCATGGTTTTATCTGCAATGATCTGAAGTAATTGCTTCGGATGTTTGAATCGACTCCGGGGCCAAAATCTTGTTCCTTCACCACCTGCCATTATCACAGCGTACATGAATAACCTCCCAAATTAAGTTCCGTCATATAAGAATAAATAGTCACTGGAATGTACTTCTCGCAATGACTTAGCATTTTTTCTCAAATTAAATGTTACACACATAACAGGCAATCACATTTTTCGATAATTTGCAGGTTAAATCGACTTGGCATCCGGGTCAAAGAGATTAATTATTCTAAAATAATCAATTTATAAATGTAAACAATTTGACCCTAAAAATCAAGCTTTTTATTATTAAACATTTGTAAATTCGGTTAGAAGAAAATCCCCTTGATTTTGATAAATTTTTGCATTATTTTAATTTATAACTCAGATGATTTGCCTATGTATGGATTAATTTAATACTGAAAGGAAAAAGCGAACTCTCATCATGGCAACGATGAAAAAAGATCAAGGATATGAACAGATAGAACACACCGGTGACGTTGGTATTCGCGTTTACGGAGAGTCGTTGGAAGAAATTTTTGCCAGTGCAGCGACCGGAATGTTCGACATTATTTTCGACGAGCTGCCACAGGAAAAACAGCTCATCGAGGAAGTCGTTGTTACAGCCGACGATCTTGAAGAACT
>WJJN01000434.1 GCA_014729735.1 Candidatus Zhuqueibacterota bacterium | reverse complement strand
TACATTATTCTCAATCTCTTCTGAAACTGGTAAATATTAGAACTTTTTATTCAATCCAAGCTGAAAGTAGAATGGTAACATTGAGTCTTCGTCATTGCCTTGTGCATTCGTGGCGCCTGCTCGTAGAGTAATGTCGTATGTTCCACCAATTGTTTTGCTTCCCTGTATTCCATAATACCAGTTTCCACCTGTCGGTACGTACCACCCATCCTTAATTTCAGCCCAGACATTATTTCTATACTCTTCCGAGTGTTTTAAATGTGAGCTGATCGCTTTGTCAAATCCCAACTCACCTGCAATATGCCATGAGGATTTATAAAAACCGGCGAGAACCGAAAAATCGGCACCAAAACTGGCTATTCGAACCATGGAGGTTTGATACCTTCTAAAGTTCCCCAGAATTTTTCCAGTCACTGAGATATTATTTATTTTATATATCTCGACTTGTCCACCATATCTGAGCGTAAAATCATCGAATAATTTTTCGCCCATCGGAAAAGAATAATCCAGAGTAAATAAAACAGGTTTATAGATATTCGCGAAACGGCTGTAGCCCAATTGGACCGTTACACCATAATCATAACCAAATTGAAAATGTCCAAGACTCCTTTGCCCAGGATCAACTGATTTCCAATTAACATCCTGCGCGTTGCTAATAGTAATAGTCATCAATATGAATGTGATGGTTATAATCTTTTTCATAATAAGGACTCCCAATTTTTCGATTATTTGAGTTCATTTAAATACGCTTTTGCGAGTGGGTAAAAGTTTTCCCAGCCAAAATAAGGAATATCATGACCTGTTCCTTTAATTTCAACAAGCTCAAAATTGGGAAAGGCTGAAGATACTTTTTCAGCATGTTTCTGACCATAAGCATTGTTCAATTCGCTGTATCCGAATAATACTTTGGTCACATATTGATGTAGATTTGTAGTGAAATCAAAACCATGTTCCATGGCATACTCGATAGTTTTCTGATTGCATCGTGCGCCCATTCGCCAAAACGGAGTCGGTCCAACATTTCCAACCAGATGGTCCGTGTTCACCAGAGAGGCTTTATAATCAAGCATTTCATCGCTGTCAGCTGTGATGAACTGATCCAGGTAGACCAGATCATTCGTTGTTTCATCAAAAAATTCAATTTTGCGCCAGCGGTTGATATAAGCTTCGGTATCTTCCCACGTAAATCCACCGGGTTCGGTCAATATGACCCCGCTGATAGCATCTAAATTCTGATCAATATAAGCCGCCGCCAGCATGGCTCCCCAGGAGTGTCCATACAGAAAAATCTTTTGATCGACAGATTTGTGAAAGTGAGAAATAACCGCATCAAGATCGTCGATAAAAAGCTGCGGTGTATAGTTAGGATTCTTAGGCCGCTGCGATAAACCTGATCCGCGCTGATCATAGAAAACAACGTAAAAGCCATCGTTTGCAAAGTCACTGCAGTTGAGCATGCTGCGATAATCTGTGCCAGGCCCGCCGTGTATAATAACGAGTAATGGATCATTTTGATTACCAAAAGTTTCGGCATGCAGCAATGTACCATTTATGGAAATGGATGGCAGTGATAGATCTTCTTCAACAGTTAAGGGAACCAGGTTTCCTGGTTCATCGGCATCCATTATTCCACCACACCTTAAAACAGTCAATAGCATAGGAAGGATAATTGCCAATGTTATCCAATATTTTATTGATTTCATACTCTTCCTCCTTGTTTTGATGTTCGGATCGGATTGGTCACGGGATTCTCGCCTCGTTTCCGTCCTCAGAACTCAGCGTGATAGTTTTACGCCTTAAAGATGGCGCATCTTCGACCCGTCATACGGCTCAAGAATTTCAAAAGGCAGTCCTTTTGAGATTGCCCGACTGTTTAAGGTCTAAATATTTCAAGCCCAAAAACAGGGTCTCGTTTCTATTCGTAAACTCTGGATTGCTTTTCATCCGCCAATCTTAAGGCGGATGAATCTGATGAACCGCCTTGTGCGGAGCCGTCCGTCAACTGACGGAGTGTAGAGAGCGGGGGAGTAAAACCCCCGCTTATCCGATTAGGCAGATCAAATAAGATTTCCTGCCACATCATTCTTCCAAGCAAGGTGCAAATCTGACCAATCAGCCGAAGAGGCGCCCAATCTCGATGCCTGGCGTGGATGAACAACCGGCAGGAGCGAGAATACCTTTCCACGGAATTGGACTTCATGGAGTCGGCCATAGGTGTCGGGGGAATTTCCAAAATCAGAAAGCCTCTGATAATCATCAATCAGGTCGGAAAGGAACCATTCAATTGGTCTATCGCCAAGAAGAACTATGATTTCTGCCTGGGATTCCACGAACTCGCGCCATAGCTCTTCGCGGCGGTCTTCACCAGGACCACCTTTGGGTGCCGGTACTACTGTGGGGACTGGGAGATCATATTCATCTACTTCAGGTAAATACTCCCGTTCAATGGCTGCCTTTTGCCCATCATTCATTCGCGAGAACGGGTAAATATCCGACAACCAAACATCTTCTCGCCTCAAACCAAGCGGCAATAGATAATCGTTATCCAAGGAGCGCCCACTTGGGCCATTTAGCCTTTCAGAAGCCGGAACAAGCTTTCCCAACTCCTGGGGGATATCAATTCGCTCAATGATATCTGCAGCCCCCTCACCTCTCCAGAAGATGTAAGGTTCACTGGCAACTGCCAATGCCATTACCTTGGTTCCATCATTTTGATCCACCCATCGAGCATGGACAGCACTTGCATAGACCCCGAGAATGAAGACCCGCTTCGCACTTCTATCCTCTTGAACAACTGGTTTAACTGGTTCACCGAAAGGGAAGACACCATATTCACTCAAAAGATTGCTCCAATTGATCTGCCTAACAAGTTGATCAGCCGCTGCAACAGCATCAGGATTACCTGATGCTGTTGATGATTTTGCAATCGCCCCGAAAACAGCTAAAGGGCACGGCTGTTGCAGTCGGCTGAATTATATTGTTATGTGTTTATCTTTTCAATGAAATATTGAAGTGCTTTGCTAATGTCAACAAGTTTTTCACAGTCAACAATATCAAGTTTATCTTTTGGTGTGTGCGTAATATCTTGGCTGTCAATGTTCTCGATAAACCATTCAGATGACACAGCAATGGCAGGGCGCCTGCCTTGAATAAAAATACTGTGGTCGCCTTGAACCCATTGCACACCTTCGACGATGCCCTCAAATTTCCGTGGCAATTCTTCGGCTATCTTTTGTACGTGCTCCGGTAGCCCAAAAAATGAAAATGCCGAATTTCCGTGTTTATATCCCGCGCCATCAATATTGATGTTCAGGAAAATGTCGTCAAAGTGGTTCTGATTTTGTGCCAAATAAAGCATCTGGCCGGGAACGGCATAATAATCTTCACCATTAAAAGCGACGATCTCCAGCATTCTTTTTCCATTATATCCCGATAACAGTTTTGCCAACAATAAAAGAATTGCAACACCAGTGCCATTATCAATTGCGCCAGGCGTCCCTTTTTTAGAATCGATATGCGCTGTAATCACAATTCTCTCATTTGGATTTCTGCCTTTTTTGGCGACGACATTATAACCTTTCGCTGGAATACGCCGGGAGAGCGAATTAACCTGCACTGATTGTCCGACATAGGATAAAAGTTTTTCGCCTTCTTCTTCAGTCATGTAAACCGAAGGGATGTCAAAATCACCATCTTCAATGAGCGGGAACGGGTATACTCCTCCGGCGAGCGCTGCATTTCTACTGGTTGCGCTAATGATGGCATTCGGCTTACCCTTCTCGAGAAGGGAGATAATCTCCTGATGTTCCTCAGGATTATAGAAAACAAAATTTTTAGGCATTAACTGTTCTTTGGCAATGTCACCATGCAATAGTACATTTTTATCGCCGATGTCGGCTTTTTTGAGTTCGTCGATGTTTGAAATGGCTACCAGTTCGGCATTTGCCTCACAAGCGAGAGAATACGGACCTGCAAAAGCTTGAAAACTGCGACCGACTGCAGTAATTGAGGCTCCACCATCCTGCCAATCCATGGCATCAAACTCGTGCGATTCTGTATGCCAGCCCAAAGCATCAAGTTCCTCTGCAAAGAAATGTGTTGCCTGCCTGTTACCCTCACTTCCAACACAACGCTCTGAAATCTCTTTGCATAGCTTGTACATGTAAGATTCACAAAGTGAAACAAGAGTTTTGTCAATCAATATTTTCTCCTTACACATAACGTGAAAATAATTTGCGCCGCCTTTAGAGCACCGAACGTGACTAACATGAAAGACTTGACAAATGCACAAAACCTGGATTTCAAGATTGGTTAAGGGTAAGGTAGCAAGCCAGCGAGTTATCCCTTTAAATTAGATTTCAATTTAAATTTAAGGGGACACTTTTCCAACAAGCCCCTTCCGAACCGTACTTGACCGTTTCCGTTTCATACGGCTCTCCAGTAAGTCTTGATTCTACT